>JAHDCN010000332.1 GCA_020629815.1 Verrucomicrobiota bacterium | reverse complement strand
TGGCCGTAGGTCGTTCCAACGACGCGCGTTCCATTAAAGTCGTTGGTCCAGATTACCGGGTGAGTTGAATCATCTTTCTCGCTCACTGAGGTAGCCAGCGTCGTCGCCGTAGGCCAGAGCTTCTCGATGATGTAGAGCTCATCGTTCGGCGTCACCCAGTCGGCCGGGATTCCTTTCAATACGGCGTGATCCGGCTGCAGCAACTTCACGGGATACTCGCTCTTGTGATCGTGCTTCCGGCTGGTGACGCCAAGGAACTGTCGCCAGTCGTCGATCTCCGCATCCCGGTAGGTGTGCATTGCACAATGAATGACTACTGCCGGTTTGCCTTCTTTGTGCGCGTCTGTGATTTTGCGGATGTAGTCGCTATTGGTAGTTTTGGCAAAACACTCGTTGTGAACAATCACATCGTATTCGTCGGCCCACTTTGGGTTGTTGTAGAAATCGATCTCTGCCTCCGTGCCTCTACCACCAACATTGATCACCTCAAAATCGACATTCGCCAACTTCTGCACCCCGGAGCCAAGGGCATAGGTTTGATACAGGTAATTGTGGCAGCAACCTCCCGTGACGATCAAAGCTTTGATCGCCTGGCCGGAGTACAACTCCTTCTTGGGGGGGGCTTGCTTCTTCTTTTTCTTTGAACCCTTCTGGTTTTGCGAAACGCCAATAGCCAACGCACCAAAAAGCAAAACCAGAACGGCAGTGAGAACACCTTGCTGCTTCATAGGTTTACCCTATCACATCCGGCCAATCCGTGTGAAACATTTCCCCGCGCTCTTTATCGATGCGCTCATAAGTGTGTGCTCCGAAGAAATCGCGCTGCGCCTGCAGCAGGTTAGCAGGGAGACGCTCGGAACGGTAGCCGTCGAAATAGCTCAGAGATGCCGCGAAAGCCGGAACAGGAATTGCGTTGTTAACCGCCAGGGTAACAATCTCCCGCCAGCTGCTCTGGCTTCGATTCAGAATGTCTTTGAAGAAATCGTCGAGCATCAGGTTGGTCAGGTCTGGATTGCGCTCGTAGGCTTCAGCCATGCGGTTCAGGAAACGAGCCCGAATAATACATCCACCACGCCAGATTTTGGCGATCGATCCAAGGTCTAAATTCCACTCGTGCTTCTCGCCCACCTGTTTGATCAAATCCATACCCTGGGCATAGCTGATCACTTTGGAGGCATACAAAGCATCGTGAACCTTCTGCACCAGTTCTTCTTTAGGAAGGTCGATGTTGATATCAGGTCGGTCAAAAACAGAGGAGGCCGCTACCCGTTGGTCTTTCAGAGCGGAAAGAATCCGTGCTTCCACGGCTGCGTTGATCGTGGAAACCACAATCGCATTATCGACAGCATTCAGCACGGTCCAGCGACCGGTGCCTTTTTGTCCGGCGCGGTCGAGAATGATATCGACCACCGGCTTACCGGTTTCCGGATCGGTCTGCTCGAAAATCTTGCTCGAAATTTGGATCAGGTAACTCTCCAGCTCGCCTTCGTTCCACTCAGCAAAAATTTCCGCCATCTCCTGGGTGGTGAAACCGGCTGCCTTGAAAATCTCGTAGGCTTCACAGATGAGCTGCATGTCGCCATACTCGATTCCGTTGTGAACCATTTTCACAAAGTGACCAGCTCCGCCTTCGCCGATGTGAGCCACGCAGGGATCGTCACCCACTTTGGCAGAGATCGATTCGAAAACCGGCTGAATGATCTCCCAGCTGGCCTTCGGTCCACCCGGCATAATGGATGGTCCCTTCAGCGCACCTTCTTCTCCTCCGGAAACCCCGGTGCCGACAAATAGAATCCCTTTTTCACCGAGATCTTTCGCACGACGATCCGAGTGGATGAAATAAGTGTTCCCGCCATCGATCACCAGATCACCCTCATCGAGCAACGGAACCAGGGAATCAATCACCGCATCCACCGCGTCGCGATCGGCTGGATTGGTAGCCGCCGTCGATTTCACCATAATCATGACCTTTCGCGGGCGCTCCAGGCTGTCGATAAAATCCTCCAGCGTTTCTGCCCCGTAGAGATTCTTGTCCGGATTGGCATCGACAAAGTCCTGCATGGTCTTCGTTGTCCGGTTGTAGACGGAGACACGGAATCCGCGACTCTCGACATTCAGAACCAGGTTTTGTCCCATCACTGCGAGACCAATCAGGCCGAAATCACTCTTGCTCATAGTTGAAAAATCCTTTTGATAACTGTGTTCCCTCAAGCCTACTCAGCATTCCATAATGGCAAGTGATCATTTTTTTTGTTCCGTATCGGAAAAATCTGTCCACGAAGTGGAAAAATCGTTAGCGCCCTCGACAAAACACGGCGCCGACCTGCGATTTCACGGAGTCGTTCGGGATACCGAAGAGGGCGAGTCCATTTCCGGAATCGACTATTCCTTCTATCCAGCTATGGCCGAAAAAGAGCTGCGCTCGATCGGGGAAGCGATGGGAAATGACCACCCCAACCACCTGGCATTTGTTCACCACAAGATTGGTTTTGTGGAAAATGGCGAAGCCTCCATCTTGATCCGAGTTCAGACCAAGCACAGCGCTGATGCCTTTGAGATTTGCCGCGAATACCTGCGCCGAATCAAAGAGTCGGTCCCGATTTGGAAAAAGCCGGAGTTTGATTCCTAGCCCACACCTACTTCAGCGCCTCACGCGCCGTATTGATGTTGTGCTTCATCATGCCGATGTAGGTGCCGACGTCGTAGGTCTCGCCATCCACGGTTTTCATTTCACCCGCAGGTCCACAGGAATCGGAATACAATTCTCCGCCAATAGTGACGCCAGCATCCTTGGAAATTCGCTCGATGGTTTGCTTGTTCACACTGCTTTCCACGAAAATCGCCTTCACTCCCTTTTCTTTGATCAGATCGACCGTCTTGACGATATCGGCCATACCCGCGCTGGTTGAAGTGGAAATGCCCTGAACTCCGATTACCTCGATCCCATAGGCTTCACCCAGGTAGGAAAAAGCATCGTGACTGGTGACCAGCAAACGTTGCTCAGCAGGAATCTCTGCGACCTTTTTCTGAATCCACTGGTGCAGGTTCAGAACTTCCTGCTGATACGCTGTTCCTCTTGCTTTGAAAGTTTCCGCCTTCTCCGGGATTAGTCGGGACAGCGCCGTCACCACGGAAGGAATCGCCTCAGCCCACAAAGACGCATCGCCCCACACATGAGGGTCGCCTGAGTATTCCGCCGACTCCGGAGCCAGGATTCGATCTTTCGGCAAACTGGCCGTCACCGCTACGGCCCGGTCACCCATATCGGCAAACGATTCAGCCAGCTTACCCTCAAGCATCATGCCATTGTAAACGATCAGGTTCGCCCCGCGCAATTGCCCAATCGCCTTGGCCGGCAGCTCATAGGTATGCGGATCGACGCCCGCTTCCATTAAGCCAATCACTTCGCAATCTTCTCCCGCAATCACCCGCACCAGATCGGCAATCATGGTTGTGGTAGCGACCACGGTTTTCTTCCCGTTTTCCGGCTTCTTTTCACCTCCGCAAGAGAGTAAAAAGAGAGTCGAAATACAGAAAAG
>JAHDCN010000331.1 GCA_020629815.1 Verrucomicrobiota bacterium | reverse complement strand
AATGATTTCCGATTCCAGATGCGTGTCTGGTTCATGAAGGAAACCAAGACAATTGATGTGAATTGTGGCACCGGCTGCAACACCACTGTTTTCGCCCGCGAAGGAAAAATCTACCGCGTGACGCCGCGCGAAAATAACGAGGTGAACTCGGCCTGGATGCCCGATTCTCACCGACTCAATTTTCACTGGATCAACAACGAAGAGCTGCGCCTCACTGATCCCTTGGTGAAGAACGACGAAGGCAATCACGTTCCTGCGACCTGGAAGCAGGCGCTGGACAAAACCGTGGAAGAGTTGCGCAATTTCCGCAGCTCTGAGATTGCGGTGATCGCTTCTGCGCGGATGACGAATGAGGACCTTTACATGACGCGTCGCCTGACCCGTCGCTTGCGTCCGAAGTTTGTCGATATCGTGTCTCGCGTTGGCGAGTCCGACGGTTACTTGATTTCGGCTGACCGCAATCCGAATACCAACGGCGTGAAGTTGGTTCTCGGCGTAGATGATCCGGGTTCGAAAATTGATGCGATCAAAAGCGGTGTTGCCGACGGGTCGATCAAAGCGGTTCTGGTGTTGCAGGAGAACATCGTTGAAGACGCTGGATTCTCGAAAGAGGATTTGTCGAAGCTTGAATTTTTGTTGGTCAGCTATCCGATGGTGAATCCGGCTGCTGAAATGGCTGATGTCGTGCTTCCCGGGGCATGTTGGGCGGAGAAATCCGGCACCATGATCAACGTCACTGGTCGATTGCAGCGTTTGAATCCTGCGATTGAGCCTCCGGGGCAAACCATGCAGCCGTGGGAAATTGCCCGCGACCTGGTGCAGGCTCTTGGTGGCGGAAATGGAATTTACTCGGCGACCGAGATTTTTGCCCTGCTGGCAAAAGAGGTGCCGGAATTTGTTGGCATCAGTTGGAACGACGTTGGTGATCTGGGTATTCCCCTGGTGGAAACCGGCGTAACCATCCCGCTGTTGGAGAAAGAACGCGAGCGCGCCGCTCAAGGCCTGATTGTTGGATAGTATGGATCTCGATATTCTCGCTGTTTCTACTCTTCACATCACGATTGCTGCTGCAATCAAGGTGGTGGCTTTTGTGTTTTTGACCATTCTGCCGCTGGTGGCGCTGTCTGTTTGGGCGGAGCGTCGTGTCAGTGCGGCAATGCAGGATCGGGTTGGTCCGAACCGGGTGGGACCGCTGGGGCTTTTGCAGCCGGTTGCCGATGGTATTAAATTTTTGCTGAAAGAGGACTTCACTCCAAAGCACGTCCGCAAAGGTTTCTTCTGGCTGGCGCCGGCTTTGACCATGGTGCCATCGCTGCTGACCTGTGCGGTGATTCCTTTTGGGTCCAGCTTGTTCGGGGAAAAAATGGTGATCGCCGATCTCGATGTCGGTCCGCTTTTTGTTTTTGCCATCGCCTCACTGACTGTCTACGGAATCGTGCTCGCCGGTTGGGCATCCAATTCCAAGTATCCTTTCCTCGGTGGGGTTCGCTCTACCAGTCAGATGATTTCCTACGAGATCTCGCTTGGTCTTTCGATTGTGCCGTTGATCATGATTTACGGCGAACTGAACCTCGGCCGGATCGTTCAGGATCAGGCGGTAAACGGTTGGGCGATGCTGCCGCTGTGGGGTGAGGGCCTTGGCAAAAACCTGCTGCTCTGGATTCCGGTGACGATTTCCTTCGTGATTTTTACCACTTCGATGTTTGCGGAAACCAACCGGCTTCCGTTCGATCTTCCTGAGTGTGAGACCGAGCTCGTGGCGGGTTATCATACCGAATACAGCTCGATGAAGTTTGCCCTGTTCTTCCTGGGAGAATACGCGGCGATGATTATCGGCTCCGGCCTGGCGGTGACGCTGTTCTTTGGCGGCTGGAGTTTGCCGTTCGGATGGCTGGCTCCGGAAACCGGTGCCGCTGCTGCGGATATTCCGTGGTGGCACGGCGCGATTCATATCCTCACCTTCTTCGCCAAGGTGATTGTCTTTATCCTGTTCTTTATCGCTGTTCGCTGGACCCTGCCCCGCTTCCGCTACGACCAATTGATGGATCTCGGCTGGAAAGTCTTTTTCGAACTCGCGATCATTAACGTAATCCTGACCGCGATTATCCTCTGGGTGATCAAGTAATCCTGCTTAACCGTAATTTTTAACTGCTGGAAAAATGGCCTATACCGTAAAACGTCCCAAGCTTGCCTGGTGGGAGAAGTTGTATCTTCCCGGCCTGGCTAAGGGTTTGCGGATTACCCTGGGCCATTTTGTCAAAACCCTCAGCCGCAAGAAGAAGGTGACTATGCAGTATCCCGAGGAAAAGTGGGATAGCAGCCTTCCTGAGCACTACCGTGGCGCCCCGGCATTGGTTACTGATGAACAGGATCGCGAGCGTTGTGTTGCCTGTCAGCTATGCGAATTCATTTGTCCGCCTCGTGCAATCACGATCAATCCGGAGGAAATCCCTTCGGATGATAAGTGGGCAAAAGTCGAGAAGCGTCCGAAGAAATTCGAGATCGATATGATCCGCTGCATTTACTGTGGCATGTGCGAAGAGGTTTGCCCCGAGCAGGCGATCTTCCTGAGAAAGGATTACGCGATTACCGGAACCAGCCGCGCCGAGATGGTTCACGATAAAGAAAAGTTGTATGAGATCGGCGGAGTTCGCGAAGGACTGGTGAACAAGTGGAATGATCTGAAGTAAATGACCATCCTCTTTTACATATTCGCTGCGATAGCGATTTTCGGCGGCATCGGCGTTGTGGTTTACAAGAACCCGGTAACGTCGGCTTTCTCGATGGTGTTTTCCTTTCTTGGTTTGGCCGCGCTGTTCATTCAGCTGGATGCCTACCTGGTCGGAACTTTGCAGATCCTGGTCTACGCCGGAGCGATCATGGTTCTGTTCCTGTTTATCATTATGCTGCTCGATGTGCCGCAGGAGGAGAAGCGCAGCTTCCCGCTGACCGCAGGTGTAGGGGCATTGGCCGTTGGATTGGGGCTGATTGTTGCCCTGATGATCGTTTTGAAAAAATCCGGTGTAGGTGAGGGGACTTTGCCGAAATTGGAGGCCGCCTCCGGGAAAGGTCTCACGGATATTCACAAGATCGGTGAATTGCTGTTCAGCACCTATTGGTTCCCGATTCAAATTGTCGGATTGCTTTTGTTGGTGGCCACGATTGGTGTGGTCGTGTTGAGCCGGAAAGAATTGCGCTAAAGTAGATGGATACCGCTCTCACATTGAATCATTTCCTTTTTGTCAGTGGCGTGCTGTTCGCCATTGGGCTTGCGGGTGTGTTGATTCGCCGCAATATCATCGTCATTTTTATGTGCCTGGAGCTGATGCTCTCGGCTGCGAACCTGACCCTGGTTGCCTTTTCCCGGTTCAACGTCAATGACGCCGGACAACCGGATTACCACGGTCACGTTTTGTTGTTTTTTATCATCACCGTTGCTGCCGCTGAGGTGGCCGTCGGTCTCGCGATTATCGTGGCGCTGTTCCGAACCAAACAGACTGCCGATGTCTCGAAGATCGATACGATGAAACTGTAACGAGGAAT
>JAHDCN010000017.1 GCA_020629815.1 Verrucomicrobiota bacterium | reverse complement strand
CGTCTTCGGTGATCGCAAAACGCTCTCGAATTTCGGCGGATACTTTTGGCGTCGCAGTGGCGGTAAGTGCCAGCACCCGTTCGATCTTCAAGTCATCAACCAATTGTGCCAGTTTCAAATAATCGGGCCGGAAGTTGTGACCCCATTCAGAAATACAATGGGCTTCATCAACCGCCAGCAGACTGATTGGGCACTGCCGCAAGCGCGAAAGGAATCCTTCGTTCGCCAGCCTTTCCGGTGCGACGTAGAGCAGCTTGAGTTCCCCGGAGCGCATCCGGTCGTAAATTGCGCCGGCTTCGGCTGCAGTCAGCGTGGAGTCAAGGCGGGCCGCCGGATGTCCGCGCTCCTGTAAGGCCTCGACCTGATCTTTCATCAGGGCGATCAAAGGAGAAACGACCAGGGTTAGCCCATCAAGCAGTAGCGCCGGCAGTTGGTAGCAGAGGCTTTTTCCACCGCCGGTGGGAAACACGGCCAGTGACGATCGACCGGCGAGAAGGACCTCTATGACATCCTCCTGGCCGGGGCGAAACTCGGTATGCCCGAAATGTTGTTCCAGCTTCCCGCGTAACGACATAGGGTCGTATACATCAGGATGTAATTTCCCGCATCGGGAAAAGTGCGGCCAGCTATAGCAAGTCGTTTCGCTTCCAGACGGAGTTTACCTGAGTTTGGCCTACCACCGTGAAACCGCATTCAGTCAGGAAGTCAACTTTGAGCTGTTCTTCACTTTCATCCTCATCGGTCTCTGTGATGACCATTCGCGGGCGAAACACGGAGAAATCGAGAGATTTCAAAACTGCCAGATCAAATCCTTCTGTATCGACAGAAAGCACCCCAAAATCCTTTGGACAATTATTTTGCTCCAGAATGGAAGTAAGGGTGTCGGCCTCGACCTCGACAACTTCGGCGATGGGGCCCTCATGCTGCTCTCGGGCCTCACCACTACCGAGCCGGGAGTACATCCCATAGGGGTCCTCCTCAAAAATAGTCAGCGATACCTTACCTTTCTCAGCCGAGCACGCTTTCTGAACCGGGTGAGCCCCTGGAAAAGCAGAAACATTTTCTGTGAGCTTTTTGAAAATCGAGGGATTCGGCTCTACCAAAATGACGTCCCAGCCCTTTTTCAGAAACATCAGAGAATTGGAGACAGTGACGCCATCATTGGCTCCCACATCAACAAACCACTTGGGCCAGTCGCTTTTGACATGCCCTTTCACAATCATAGACTCGCCTAATTGCGAGCTGTCACCAAACACGACACGGCGAACCCAGTGAGCGAAATTCTTCAGAGGTTGGCCAATCACCGGGTTGATGATCTCGTATAACTTGACCAGAAAAGTCTGCATTCGTGTAGTCGTTCTTTTCGACTGTTAGAGCGCCCCACCAGCTCCTTCGGTCACACTATCTTCCGCAGGTTCTGACAATTCATCGTAAATATTCTTCAGTTCATCGAGCAGTGGTGCTGCTTCCTCTGTGATTTCAGAAACTTTTTGATCAACCGCCTCCGCCTGACCCGAAAGAGCCCTCTCTTCAATCGATACATCCGGAATGGCTCTTTCTGCTTCTATAGAATTCGGTGCTCCGCGCCCAATCGCAGCTACGCGTCTCCACTCAGTAATTAGGTTTAACCCATCGTCCGCAGCCTTTTCATTGCGGAATGCATCAGCACCGCGCGCAGCAAGATAAGATTCCTCTGCGCGAGTTATATTGCCATACCGAAGGTGATGTTCTGCTTCTGCCAGCATCAAATTGCCATAGGAAGGTGCCCACTCCCGTGCGAAATGGATTCTCTCAAGGGCGCTATCTTCCCTGCCCAATGCATCGAGAACTGCGCTGTGACCAACTGCCGCAAAAACGTCGTAAGGATATAGCGTGAATGCTTTCGCAAACATATCCTCAGCGGCCTCCAATGCCGCAACGCGAGCTGGCTCTGGCATTTCTGATTGAATGGTCGCCACCTGAACATGCGCACTCAAGCTGTAGGCGTAGGGATTGTTCGGGTCGAGTCGTCGAGACTCTTCCAAATCAGAAAATGCGGTAAAGTTCGTTGGATTTGCCTCGAAGGCCAGCCTGGCCTTCTCGTAGTGCCACTCGCTTCTGGAAAATAACATGCCCAGTAGAACCAGAGCCAAGCCACTTCCGAAAGAGAACGCACGGGTGACAAACAAATAGCTGCCTCCCGGGAGATAGGTCTGCTCCTTTTCTTTCAGAGCATTCGACATCGGATCTGGACACGCAAGGAAACCGAGTAGCGCCGAGGCCAGGATTGCGATAGACGGCACATGCATCACATAATCGAAACAGGATTGCACCGCGATAGCAGCCAGCCCGGCAATTCCCCCAACCACCCAGGCGAGATGATCCGAACGAGGGATTGGCCAATCTGTTGCTGACTTGAATCCTCGGTAGGCACTAACAAATTGAAATCCGGGTCGGAAGTGTGTTACCGCAATGGCCAAGACGAGCAACAGCCCAATCAGTCCATACTCAGCAAGCACCTGCAGATACTCATTGTGGGCAAACTCGGGTTCCGTACCTTTGTTTGGGTTCAGGCCGGAGGAGTGACGTCGGCTGTGAAAATAAAAGCTCCGACTCCCTGTCCCGGCAATCGGCTCGGAGGCGAACTGCAGTCTTGCAGACTCCCATACCTGCTCCAATTGAATTCCCCCGGCTTTGGTGGTGATTCTCTCATAAACCGACCCAAAGTTTGTGAACAAGATGCCACCAAATACGATCGAGCTCACGATTCCCAGAGTAACGATGTATTTGCGAAGACGGCGATTCAAATTCTGCCATGTGAGAAACAGACTCAGCGAAACGAAAGCCCCCACACTAACAGCGACAGCCAGGTAACCCACCGCGCTTTTTGAGAACAGAGTTACGGCCATACTCATAACCGCAAGAACCACGAGAGAAACTCTCATGCCACGCCCATGATTTCCAAAAAGCGAAGAGGCCAGCAAGAGCGGAATGGTGACTGCCATAAAGCAGGCAAAATGATCAGGCTGGTTAAATAACCCGCCAATACGCTGTGTGAAGGTTCGCTCGTACCCAGGAATGATCCAAACAGTCGGAGATACAAATAGTTGCAGCAGAGCATACACGACGTTGACCACTGCCAAGGCAGTAATCACCCAAAACAACGCTCGGCGCCACTTCACCTCCGTGAACAGAGTCACGAAGAGTGAGTAGGCGATAAAACAAACAATCAGCAAAGAGGAGTCTTCCCGGGAAAAATACGCAACTTCAGAGTCGGTTGCGCGAATGGTGACATAGGCAAGTAGGAGGAACACAGAACCAAACGCCCACTTTGGGATTCCGAAATACGTGGTGTTAAACAAACAAGCAATTGAGAGGATGGCCGCCAGACCGAAAATCATGTAAGCAGGCCAGATAAAGGTCATTGAAGTAGGTGCCCCTACGAGACCAATGACCAGAAAACCGATCAAAAAAACCAGGATAACCAAGGTGCGCCAGTTGATTCTCATTTCTATAACCTTTTAAACAGATTCTAGATAACACAAAAGATACGGAAATACAAAAATTTAATTTTTCATAATAATCAGGTGTGCTTTACTTAAACAGAACTGGATTTCGAAGCTTGATTTCTCCTAATCGATTAGGGACGATAAACGTCAGAGTGAGAGGAATGTTATGAATTGGAACAGCCACCACAATATGAAGAGCTTTTGCTGCCGGTACTTGCGAGTGGTCTGCGTGGCGTTTTCCCTGTTACTGACAACAGAATTCATCGAAGCCCAAATTCAGGTGTCCCTGAAAATGGATCGCAGCCTTTATGTGGCTCACGAGCCGGTGACTGGAGAGCTCACCATAATCAATAGAGCCGGCCGCGATCTGGTTTTCGGCGAAAGTGAAGGATTAAGTTGGCTGGACTTCACCGTTTACAATGGCAAAGGCCACCTCATTTCGCCGGTTCAGCGAGTTCGGAATGAAAAACCTATCGTGCTGGCAGCGGGCCAAAGCCATAAGCACAAGGTAACCATTAACAAATATTACCCCATGGCGCAGATTGGAATCTACCGGGTGAAAGCAACGGTGAACTTCCCTCAAATCAATCGAGTCTTTAATACCGGGGTCGTATCCGTGCAGGTAACCGATGGCCAGGCCCTATGGAGTCAAATCGTTGGCGTTCCCCAAGGTCACCCCAGAGCTGGGACAAACCGCGAGTATTCCTTGATGACGTATTACCACGGTGCACGAAACAAATCCCTGTATTTTAGACTGAGAGACAGTGATTCAGGAATGGTGTTTCGCACCTACCCGCTTGGAGATTATATATCCGTGAGGCCGCCGGAGCATGCCATCGACCGAACGAACCGACTCCACGTTCTGCATATGTCTTCCCCGCAAAAGTACTCTTACATCGTCATCGACATCGACGGTGACCCGGTTATTCAGGAGCGCTACGTCGAGAAAGGCACGAACCGACCGAGGATCGTGACCAACGACTCCGGCAGCGTCGCTGTAGCGGGTGGGCTTACCGAAGCGGAAGCCAACGTAAACTATGAAAAAAAGCAGTTCCGTATGATCTCCGAAAGACCACCGGGCATGCCTTACCTTCCGTAAAGAATTTGCAAATTCGTGCGTGACAAAATTGTGAATGAAGCGAACCGTACAGACTGATTTGAAACGAATGAATTTCGCTTTCCGAAATCTCCCTTCGGTCGTTCTTGCGGTTTCTGCACTGACCTTTTCCTCTTGCACTGTGCCCAGCAGCACAGGGCCAGAGGCAATTACCAAGGTGAATCCGTATCATTTGAAAAGCGCGGCTCTCGAAAGGACGGACGATCCAATGATTCGCTTTGAGCAAAAGAGATTACTTCACGGCGCCGTTGATGCGGCAGAAATGAAGACCCGCTTTGGAAACTACTACACGGTTTTCTGGGAAACAGACCAGGTCGGTGTTCCTACCACGATTAGACTGAACTACCGTCAGGCAAAGACAGGACCGATGGTATTGACCAAAGAAATTGAAGTCCAGTCTCCGAAAAAGAAGAATACGACAAAGTTCGAAATTGTTGGCGACGACTATCAGGAAAATGGCCAGGTCACCATGTGGAAGGCCTCCATTGTCCGAAATGGTGAGGTGATTACGGAATATCTATCCTACGCCTGGAAGTGATCTGATGAGTGCGTGTGATTCCATAACGGTTGGCTGTCTGGAATCCACCACGTGGGTTCAAGTCGATGGTCGAGCCGGTCAGGGAAACTGCGGGAATGTGAAGAAATTTCTTCGTGACCGCTTTGATGAAGGCTTGCGTAATTTTGTGATCGATCTGGAGAACTGTTCAGGGATCGATTCCACCTTCATCGGCATGCTCTACCGTTTGGCTGTAGACGTTGAGCAGACAGGGGAACAAGGAGGAGTTCATGTCGTCGACGCTTGCGAACGAAACGCCAAGTCCATAACTAAGTTGGGACTGGATTCCAAAATCCAGCTTCATGCCGAGGCATCCGAGTGGTCAGAACTGAAAGAACGGATTTCAAGTGTCCTGCTTCCTGCTGCCGGAGACTCCGCATTGGAAAAAACTGAACGCGCTGACATGATCATCGAGTGCCACGAGGCACTGGCAGAAGCTAATTCGGAGAACAGGAAACGCTTTAATCCCCTGCTTAGCCTCCTTCGAAAAGAGCAAGACGAAGAGGAAACAGAGTAGCCTCCTCCCCATGGTTTTCCTCCTCGAATGGAACATTTTATCTATGCAGCACTGATCCTTCTGCTTATCGGGATTGCTCTTTTTCTTTGGGTGAATGAGCATCGGACCGCCGAACAAGTGAAGCAGGAGCTTGATGAAGTTCAGGTGGAAGAACGCAGAATGTTTGAATTCCTGCACGGCCTTGGCGAATCACTGCAACAGGACAGCTCGCGGGGAAATCTTCATCGCTACATCGTTGAAGGCGTGACCAAGGTCGTTGGCGCAGATGCCGGGATACTGTACGTTTTCGACGAGCCCAACAAAAAGCTGGTTCCTGTTTGCCAAACGAAAATTCCCGCGCCGGTTCTGCCTCTTCCGCCGGAATTGAATCAGATCGAGGATGACAAAGAGGCTCTTCAGCAACTTCGGGGGTACGTTCGGCTGTCGCCACTGCTTCTCGGAGAATCGTTCATTGGAAGCTGCCTGGAAAGACAGAGCGAAGTCTTTGCAGAGGAAATCACATCGCACCGCCTTTTCTCAGGAGAGTCTAATCGCTTTCAGGACAAGGTGAGCCTGATTGCCTGCCCACTGATTTACGGTTCGATTCGCGTCGGGGTTCTGGCCGTCACCAGAAAAGGAAAACACTTTTCCCCAAATGACCGCGAAGTGTTCGCCAGCATTTCCGAACAAAGCTCATTCGCATTGGGCAGCGCTATGATTCACCGCGAGGCCGATGAAAAAAATCAGCTCGAGCGAGAGCTTCAGCAAGCCAGTGAAATTCAACGCGTGCTTCTACCAAGCAAACCACCCCAGTTGTCAGACTACGACGTCGCGGCCTGCTATCGGGCTGCCAGACTGGTCAGCGGCGACTACTACGACTACGTCGAAATCGACAAAAACCACTTCGGAGTCGCCATTGGAGATGTGAGCGGCAAAGGGATTGCCGCTTCACTGATTGCGGCTATGTGCCGCTCTTTGCTGCGCAGCAACATTGCAGGCAACCACTCCCCGTCTGTCGTTCTCCATGCGGTGAATCAGTCGATTTTTACTGACATCAAGAAAGACATGTTTGTCAGCCTGCTTTACCTGATTTTGGAACGGGACTCGGACCGCATAGCCATGGCTCGTGCAGGACATGAGCCGCCGATTCTTTATCGAGCTAAGAGTAACGAAATTGAAATTATCGAGCCCCCCGGGATGGCTGCCGGCATCGATGAGGGCGAAGTATTCACCAGATCAGTAAGAGACTATCGAATCCAAATGGAACCCGACGATGTCTTAATTCTCTACACCGACGGCTTGATTGAAGCGACTAACACCGAGGGAGACGAATTTGGTTTGGATCGTTTCATTGATGAGGTCAAAGAGGCATCCCAGAATCCTGTAGAAGAGATTGTGGATTCACTGGAAAATGCTGTCTACCGTTTCAGCGGAGGCGCTGCCCGAAGTGACGACATCACCTTGATTGCAGTTAAGAAAAGGTGAATATTACAGATTCTTTCGATTGCCCCCTGACGAAAGAGCCCGTTGTATTGCGAAAACCTGCTTTCATTACCATGCACCCTGCCGAAGACAATTCTCCAGAGGGAGAGTTTGAAGAGGAAATTCATATCGAGGAGAAGATTCTGCCCCGGGAAGAACCTGATGATTCGGGCTTAATCGATGAACTCGCAGAAAGCCTGGACGAATTTTCCGACGAAAACCTCGCCGATGAACCGGTTGAGTTGGAATCCGGCGAGGAAGAGACAGCTGTCGATGAAACTCCAGCCGAAGAATTGGAGCGTTGGCGTGACATTGCGGCGCGTTCGGTTGCCGATCTGGAGAACTACCGCAAGCGTATGGCGAGGGAAAAGCAGGAAGCAATCCAATACGCCAACCGTGGCCTGCTGGAGGAATTACTTCCGGTGATCGACAATTTTGAAATGGGCCTGAAAGCAGCAAAGGATGCTCCGGAGGGTGAGAATTCGATCATTTTCCAGGGTATGAGCATGGTCTACAAACAAATCGAAGACTTCCTTTCCGGACAAGGGCTCACCGCGATCGACGCAGATGGCAAAGATTTCGACCCTAACCTGCACGAAGCGATTAAGCAGGAACCCAGCGATACCGTGCCGGAAGGGAAAGTGATCTTCACTATGCGTAGAGGCTATCATCTCAAAGACCGTCTGATTCGGGCTGCAAATGTTGTCGTATCCTCCGGCGAGGGCACGGAGGAACCTGCCTAGTAATCTCCACTATTCCCGTTCGAATTATCATGTCCAAACGCGACTATTACGAAGTGCTCGGTGTGAGCAAAAGCGCCAGCGAGTCAGAGATAAAAAAGTCTTATCGCAAGCTGGCGGTAAAGCACCATCCGGATAAGAATCCAGACGACCCGGAAGCCGAAGAGCGGTTTAAAGAAATAGGCGAAGCCTATGAAGTGCTGATGGATCCGCAGAAGAAGGCCGCCTACGACCGCTTCGGGCACGATGCCTTCAGCCAGGGCACAGGACCATCGGCAGGTGGCGGCTTTGGGGGTGGCGGTGGATTTCATGATCCTCTGGATATCTTTCGAGAAGTGTTTGGCGGTGGCCGTGGCGGAGGAGGCGGCGGTGGTATTTTCGATGAAATTTTTGGCAATGCCTCCCGCGGTGGGGGCGGAGGCAACCGTCGAGGTTCCGATCTTCGCTACGATCTTCCGATTACACTGGAAGAGGCTTCCGCCGGAGTAGAAAAAGAGCTGAGCATCGAGCGCTACGTCGGCTGCGAAACCTGTCAGTCGACAGGTTCCGCTTCCGGCTCCAAAGATGTGCGTTCCTGCTCCACTTGCGGGGGTGCAGGTCAGGTGATTACCAGCCGCGGTTTCTTTCAAGTCCAGCAGCCTTGCCCTGCTTGTGATGGTGCGGGCGAAACAATTGCTAATCCTTGCCAAAATTGTAACGGCGAAGGCCGGGTGAAAGGCAATAGCCGGATCAAATTGAAAATACCTGCCGGTATCATGGACGGCGGACGACTGCGTTCCTCCGGGAACGGTGATGTCGGCAAACTTGGCGGCACTGCGGGGGATCTGTTTGTCGTCATTCACGTCAAAGAACACGATATTTTCGAACGCGACGGCAACGACCTCTATTGCGAAGTTCCCCTACCTTTCACCGAAGCAGCCCTGGGCGGTGAGCTGATGGTTCCCACTCTCGATGGTAAAGCATCAATCAAAGTACCTGCAGGCACACAGACAAACACCTCATTCCGACTTCGCGGCAAAGGTGTCCCGGGAATCAATAGCAGCCGAAAAGGTGATTTACTGGTCAATGTGCAGGTGGAGACTCCAGTAAAACTCAATAAGCAGCAGGAAACTGCGCTGAAAGCATTCAGCGAAACCCTGACCGACAAGAACCTCCCGATGCGGGAGACCTTTTTCCAGAAAGCGAAAAGTTTCTTTGGTGGATAACCAGCCTTGAAAGAGCACGAGACAGCCGGGAAGTCGCAGGGCTACGCCCTGTTCGATTTGGACCACACAATTGTGCCTTTTGATACCCAGGTTTTCTTCGCCAACTACATTCTCAAACAGGAAGGCTGGAGGCGAATTTACCTACTTTGGTTTGCGCTTGCTCTGCCTCTCTGCGTGCTGCGCATTCTCGATCTACGCAAGATGAAGCGGCTGTTTTTTTCCTGCTTATGGAGAATGCCGAAAGACGAATTGCGCGGCCATTTGGAGAATTTTCTGGATAACGAATACTTTCCAGCCCTGTATCCCGAAGTCGTTGCAGAAGTAAATCGCCATCGCTCAGCTGGGCGAATTACCATTCTGAATAGCGCCAGCCCTGAATTTTATGTCGAAGACATTGCGAAGCGACTCGGTTTCGACCACTTCATCGGAACCAATTTGCTCGTAGAAGATCCGATG
Source organism: Verrucomicrobiota bacterium (assembly GCA_020629815.1). Taxonomy (GTDB): domain Bacteria; phylum Verrucomicrobiota; class Verrucomicrobiia; order Verrucomicrobiales; family DEV007; genus Arctic95D-9. Next base: position 12,276 of record JAHDCN010000017.1, on the reverse strand, counting down.
CCATTTCTGCCGGCAATTACCGGGCCGAATAACAAAAAAGAAGCAAAGATCACCGCCATGATCGAGCGCAAGATTTTGCCTCCAGACTTTCAGGCAAAAGACGGCGAAAAACTCCCTGACAGTTGGGCCTATTCGGATAGCCCTGCCGATATTCCTCTGCTCTCCATCGCAGAAAATGGTGTCATGATTCATCCCGGTGATACGCTTCGTCAGGAAGGTGAATCCCACCAATGGACTACACTCACTCCCGACCGTCCCTACGCGGGAAAATGGGGAGCAAAATTGACCACCCTGAAACAAGTTCTTGGCCTTTGGCCACTGCGAAGCCACTCCTCGCAAACATCATAATTTACGCTAGTCTGTCTCCATGGAATCGAGCACTCCCGCTGTCTCACGCCGCTCCTGGGTATCGCTGATTGGCGTGCTGATCGTTCAGGCGCAAAATGCCTTCAATGACAACTTTGTGAAGTTCGTCCTGATTGGCCTGGCCATGGTGGTCGCTGCTGATTCTCCCGTCGGGGAAAATGTTGAATTCATTCTCACGGCCTTGATCCCCGCTCCGTTTATTCTGTTCGCACCGGTCGCCGGCTGGATTTCCGACCGCTTTTCGAAACAGCGAGTCATACTCTGGTGTGTCGTGGGACAGATCATGCTGTTTCTTCTCATTGGAGGTGCCGTCTGGTATCGCATGATCGGTGTCGCCATCGTTGGATTTTTTCTCCTCGCCGTTCAATCCACCATCTTTTCCCCCGCCAAGCAGGGCATTCTCAAGGAGCTGGTTGGCACCAACAAACTCAGCTTCGCAAACGGTCTGATGTCGATGCTCACCATGGTGGGAATCCTCGGCGGCATGATAGTTTCCGGCAGGTGGTTTGATGCCTTGCTCAAGAAATACAATACCGAGCTCGGTGTCCTTACCGACAACGCCTGGAAAGCTGCGTTTCTTCCCATTCTCGGAGTGGGATTGTTTTCTCTTGTCGCGCTGATTCTCTGTTTCGTGGTCAAGCGCACGCCCAACTTTCCAGAGAGAAAATTCACCAACTCCCTGTGGTTCCAGCATGTCGTAGATCTAAAAGAAATTTTTCGAGATCGAGTTCTTCGCACGACCGCTCTCTTCATTACCTTTTACTGGTTTGTGGCCAACTTCCTGGGACTTAGCTTCGTCGCCTTTGCCCGCGTGCTTTTTCCAGACGCCACGCGTGAAGGACGACTCACAGCAACCACCAATATGATGATGTCGGTCGGCATCGGATTAATGCTCGGCAGCCTTCTGGTTTCCTTTCTCAGCAAAAACCGGATTCGCCTCCCTCTGGTTCCAATAGGCGGGTTCGGTATGGGCCTTGGGTTCCTGCTGGTATGGTTGCTCCCGGTAGGCAGTCCGGGGTGGTATGGCAGTCTGGCGCTTGTGGGATTTTCCAGCGGCTTTTTTGTCGTGCCTCTCAATGCCTATCTTCAGGATATGGCCGATGAATCAAAGCGGGGCACCGTCATTGCAGCGCTCAACCTGATGACCTCATTTTCCGGCATCATCGCGATTGGGGTCGGGTTCCTTTTGAAAACCATCGGGCTCACCCCATCGCAACAGTTACTGGTTTTCGCCCTTCCTATGCTGGTGGTGACCTTCCTCGTCTTTCGGTGGACGAAACGAATGCAACAAGCCTAGCGACCTCAAACAACCCGACCCATTTGGTCGCCCATTTTGGCGTAGACCTCCCGGCCCTCAGCTGAGTGGAGGCAAAGGTCTTCGCTTGGCTGAAAGCTGTTCTCTGGAAAAATCGTTATCGTCATCGATCCGCCAAATCGAAAAAACCCTTTCTCCGAACCTCGCTTCACCGGCAGCTGTGGCTGAAACGTATTCTCGATACTCCCCACATTGGTCGCACCGACTTCCAAAAACAGATACGTCCCCACAGGGCTGTCCTCGACTTCCGTGATCTGCCTTTTGTTTTGCCAAAGGTAACTGAGGTTGCGAGACAGGGCGATTGGGTTCACGGAAAACAACGGACCATTAACCAGTTCTGGAGCCTTGGGAATCCCTGTGAGCGGAAAATGGAACCGATGATAATCGGTCGGGCATAGTCGCGACAACACCGCACTCCCCTTCGCAAAACGCTCCGCCTGTTGCTCACCGCCAAGCAGCGCAGCCAGGTCCAGCTTTTGGTTCTTTACATAAATCCATGATTGCTGACTGAGATCTTCGATCACGAGATGTCTTCCATCCGCTGGAAAACAAACAGCGCCGTCTTCGCGTGTGATCGGTCGCGCCGAGGGCTTCAGCTTCCGATAAAAGAATTCATTGAAAGAGCCAAACGCTTCCGGAGAAATCAAAAACTCTTCGGGGTCGACATCATATTTCCCGATAAAACTCGCAACTTCTGATCGGGATTTTTCGCTATCTGCCCATCGGCCGTATTGCTGCGAAAACCACGGCCTTTTAATCAGTGCATGCAATGCTGCTTTTCCCAAGACCGACTGATAGGCCCAGCGAAGCCACTTCTCCCCGTAGATTGCCTCGGTCTCGATCTCCCGGTGATAACGGTGGAAAAACTGGATTGGTTCGCTCAACTCAGCACGATGAAAGCAACTTCCCGCAACGAAGCAATCTATTTTTCCCTGACCTAACCCTGTTGACTCTGTGACCTAACCCTGTTGAGTCTCTGACCTAACCCTGTTACCTCAGATGAATCGTGTGCTGCTTACCAATGATGATGGAATCGATGCCGAAGGACTGGCTGCGTTGGAAACCGTGGCGCGACGATTCTTCGACGATGTCTGGGTGGTCGCCCCGGCAGAGCAGGCGTCCCAGATCGGACATCGGGTTACCACCGACACACCGTTGCGATTTGAGGAACGGGGTGAGCAGCGATACGCCGTCCATGGCACTCCGGCCGATTGCACTCGTGTCGCGCTTGCCCATCTGTTACCGTCTCATCCCGACTGGGTGTGGTCCGGAATTAACCACGGCGGCAACCTCGGCCGCCACGACTTCGTCATTTCAGGCACAGTAGCCGCTGCTCGCGAAGCGGCATTTTTCGGAGTGCCAGCCATGTCGACTTCTCACTACTTGAAACGTGAGCTGGCTCTCTGCTGGGAAACCGCAGCCGATCGAATTGCTTCGGCGTTTTGTGAACTGCGGGATGAGGAAACCGGCCCCGGCGAATTCTGGAACATCAATCTTCCGCACCTCGCGCCTGACGAACCCTCGCCGGAGTTTCGATTTTGTGATCTGGAGAAACAACCACTGGAAGTCGTCTTCGAAGCAGATGAAGAACAGGCATTGAGCTACACCGGGGCCTATCATGACCGCCCCCGGGTGGAAGGATCCGATGTAGCAGTTTGTTTTTCCGGAGATGTAGCGATTTCCAGGGTTTCGATTTAGATTACTTCTGTGGAAAGTGCAGAAAAACAAATTCGCGACGCCTGGGCGAAACTGCGATTTCTGGAGAAGCGGGACTTTCGTCGCCAGGTGGCACGCTGGGAGGGCTTGTTTCGCCCTGCTCCTGAGCGGGAGTTTTTTCGTGGCGCGGAGAACATGCCGTTGCCGGACCCGACGACGCCATCCTTTCATCTCTCCAATGCCTGGTGGCTGGCGGAGTTGTGCCGCCTCGCCTACACTCCCGACGAAAAGGAGGCCCCACGAAAACGAAACGAGAACAAGCCGGACAGATCAGTGATCTTATCTGAGCGAACTCCGTTTGAAGAACTGGTGTCTGTGCACAAGACAGGCAACCACGCATCGGTTTACCGACTGTCTCTGGAATCGGGTGCCCCGGCCACTGTGCTGTGTTTTCGCGGCACGGCAAATGTCCGGCAATGGATCGCGAACTCTCTATTTCGCCCCCATCGCTGGCAACGCTTCCGGATGCCGAACGAACCCGAAGACGCCTCGGTTCACTCCGGGTTTTACGTGCTATTCAAGCGGATGTGGCCTCTGATCCTTCCCACCCTGGAGCAACTCCCCCGCCCCTGGGTTTTTACCGGTCACTCTCTGGGCGGAGCTCTGGCAACGATTGCATCCTCCGTCGCGGAACCGGAATGGCTCATCACGTTTGGCTCACCGAAAGTGGGCAACACTCCCTTTGGCAGGCTGCTGGATGAGAAAGTTCGGCATACCAGAATCGTCAATCGGCATGACATTGTCCCTTTGTTACCTGCCGCAGACGAACATTTGAAAGCCGATCAGTTTCGACACTGCGGAAACTACTGGTGGATCAATCACGAAGGTGAACTGGAGAACGATTCACAGGATGCGCGGACGGCAGCAGATACCGTTCCTTTTACGAAAAGCTATCTGGCATCCGATTTGACGCGTCCTCCCGAATGGTTCACGGACCACAGCATGGGTCAATATTGTCGAAAGCTGCGGCGAAATGTGCTGCTGGATGGCGAAAACGGCTAGAAACTGCCCACTTGTAGTTTCGGCTGATTCTGATAGTTTCGCGCGGAACAGTTTTCCTTATTTTATGGCGAGAACAGGATTGGCAAAATCGATTTTGGGTGCGGCAACAGCGGCGTTGCTGTTGGCTCAGGGAACTTCGTTTGCTCAGGACAAGAACGACGAAGGTGCGGAAGAGGCACCTCAGCGTCTTGATTTAGCTAACTTCCCGGGACAGGTAGTCGAAAAAGTCGTGGTCCCGATCCCCGCAGAAGTATTCGCGGTATTAGACAAAGTAGATGAGCCGGACTGGAATGACGGCATTCAACATCCCGATGAAGACCATCCTTCCAAGGAAAGAGCCTTTCTTGCGCTGCGATTCGGAAGTCTGGTTGCCGAAGGCTTTATCGCCGTGCAGGCAAAGAGCGAAGATGATATTCAGAAAATCGGTCGGAAAGCTCTCGTTCTATCGGAGTCTCTCGGTTTGGCCGATGCCGTGCGCCCCCACAGCCAGAGCATCATCGAATCTTCTTCCAAAGGAGACTGGAAGAAAGTCCGTGACGAGCTGGATGGAACGCAACAAACGGTCCGGGACACGATGTCAAAACTCCGGGACGAAGAACTGGCAAATCTGGTCAGCCTCGGTGGATGGCTGCGGGGAACGAATGTGCTGACCGACTTTATTTCTGTTTCTTTCAGCGAAGACAAAGCAGAGCTGCTGCATCAGCCGGGATTGATCGCCCATTTTCGCGAGGTGATGACGAAATTGGAAGATCCTTCCCGATCCAGTAAAGGAATGAAAAGCCTCGTCACTGGACTGGCTCGCCTGGAGGCAACCCTCGAGGAATCAGACAAGATTTCCCGTGAGTCGGTGAACGAGCTGCAATCGATAACCAAGTTGATGCTCGAAGAGTTTTATTTTGCCAAACCCGAACCCAAAGAGAAAGAAACCTCCACGGAGTAGCGTAATGTTTGGCATAAAGGTTCAGAGGATGAAATCTCCACAATTCCAACGCTCAATGGTTCTCCGCATTTCGGCGGTAGCCACTGCTGTAGTTTTGGGCCTCGCAGGAGTTCGCAACGTGCAGGCCTTTTTAAACGAAGCGATCTCCTTTGCGCTGGAAGCAGCGACTCCTTATGTGGAAGAAGGCTTTGAGGTACGAGAAGACAACTGGTCCGGCGAAGTTGAGTCAGGCAAACCACTGCTGGTAAAGCACCAGCTTTTCCGGGGAAATGAGTATTGGTTCTGGGCAGCATGCAGCTACCCGGATACTGAGGTCAAAGTAGACATTTTCGACCTGATGGGTATGCCAGTGAGTCTGGAAACTTTTTCCAAGGATGGCAAGGCGGGCGCGCGAGTGCTTCCCCAGTCTACGGACACGTATCTGATTCGTGTCACAGTTTCGCGGGTGAAGAAAAAGAAGGGCAACTCCGAAGAAGCAGCCCCGGAGGAAGGCGAACAACTGGACTGGGGGCTGACCTACGGCTATCGCTAACCGAAATTCCATGCCGGAAAAAGTTCTCCAATACGAAAGCGCCCATTTTCTCCACAGCCTGTTTGCAGGCGACCTCGATCTGCTGAAGGAATTGGCAGAGTCATTGTCCATCAATGCCACCTCGCGTGATTCCTGGGTGAAGCTGGAAGGTGACGAGCGCAATATTGATCAGGCTGAGGCTGTATTTGCAGACCTGGAGGCCTCCCGTCGCAAAGGCGGCGAAATCACCGCGCAAACCTTTCGCTACGCGTTGAAGTCTGCAGTAGAGACCATCAGCCAAAACAGTAAGCTCAACGAGCTACTGGACTTCAAACTTCTGGGTGGAAATGGAAAGCCTCCTGTTTCTCCCCGTACTGAGAACCAGCTCGATTACCTGCAAAAACTGGCATCTCACGATGTAGTTTTCGGTGTTGGTCCTGCCGGGACCGGCAAGACATTCCTTGCTATGGCCTGGGCTTTGGATCGCCTCAAACGGCGGGAAATTGATCGAATCATGTTAACCAGACCCGCAGTCGAGGCTGGTGAGGCTCTAGGGTTTCTGCCCGGAGCATTGGAAGAGAAGGTCCTGCCGTATCTCCGACCTTTGTACGATGCGATGAACTTTATGCTCGATGCTAACGAGTCGCAGAAGTTCGTTGAGAAAAACCTTATCGAGATTGCCCCGCTTGCTTACATGCGTGGACGCACCTTGAATCGAGCTTGTGTGATTCTCGATGAAGCGCAGAATGCGAGTCGTGAACAAATGTTGATGTTTCTCACTCGTCTGGGCGAGGGTTCACAATGCATCGTCACGGGTGATCCTTCCCAAATCGACCTGCGGCCAAAGCAAAAATCCGGTATTCTCGAAGCCACCCGGCTTCTGAATGGATTGGAGGGGATTGCTTTTACAAAATTCGAGGGTTGCGATGTAGTGAGACACCCGGTAGTGGCTCGAATTATCGAAGCTTACGAAAAAGGACGAGAAAAAGAAGAATAAATAGAATTTCTCCGGTCGTAAAAATTTAATAACTTCTGGATATCCTGTTTTCTAAGTCGTAAATTCCGATGGAATGGATAACGACTCGTCGCCCTCTGTTTTCGATATGCAAAATATCAGCGTCACACGTGACGGCTTTGATATTCTTCGAAACATCAATTGGGAAGTGAAGCGTGGTGAACATTGGGTCGTTCTCGGGGCAAACGGCTCCGGCAAGACCTCTCTGCTCAAAGTATTGATGGGCTACCTGCCACCGACGACCGGCCGGGTGCAAATGGAAGGGCGCGGGAATGCCGCACTCCTTTCCGACAGCGAGTGGACGGACTGGCGGCAGACGATTGGATTTGTCAGTAGCAGCATCAGTGAAATGATCGACCCGCAGGAAACCGGACTGCATGTTGTCGTCAGCGGGTTGAAAAACGTCGTCAATCATTGGAACGCCGGGAAGCTCTCCGCCGGTGAAATCGCTGCAGCAGAGCGGACACTGGCTCAGGTGCAGTGCGCCCACCTTCGTGATCGGGCCTGGGAAAAACTTTCGCAGGGAGAACGTCAGCGTGTGCTGATTGGCAGGGCCATGATGGTTCCCAAACTCGACATTTTGGTGCTGGACGAACCTTGCGCCGGGCTTGATCCGGTAGCACGGGACCACTTTCTCAGTTTCGTCGAAAGTCTGACCGATATGAAGACCTTTGGTTCACTGATCATGGTGACTCACCATGTTGAGGAAATCATTCCGAATATCAGTCATGCTTTAGTCCTGCGAGACGGCGGTATGATTTCCTGGGGCGAAAAACGCCGGGCGCTGAACTCGCGTAGCGTGTCTCTCGCATTCCGAAAAGATCTGACACTTCGCTCCCGACTGGGGCGCTATCGACTTTATGCCCCGGAAGAAAGCTACATGCCCCCCGGTCAGATAATTTGATGATTTAATAGAATTACCATTGGAATTATTATTTTTGATATTCAAATGGTAAAAATTTATTAAAATTACGCGATTTTTGATTTCCAACGTCCGGATTTGTTTTATCTTACCCCGTGCGTTTACTTATTTTTGTTCTCTTTTTCCTGTTGGTAGCGATTGGAGCACTTCTCTCCCGTCCGCTTTATCGCAACTACATCGAACAGGATTTGTATCAGCGATCAGCTCGCGTTCTGGAGGATGTGGGCAAAGATGAGGTCGAAGTCAGGTTCAACCACCTGTTTGGTTCGGCTGAGGGAAATGTGAGCAGCAAAATGGAGAAGCGCTTGATCGCGCGAAACATTGATGAGGGAGTCTGGGGTGCCTACATCGATGGAACCGGAATTGTCGAGGGTGTGCGAGAGTCTGCCTCAGTGGTGGCAGAGTTTGGCGCCGGAAGCGAAGTGCTGACTTTGACTGGGAAAGTTTCGGACGACACGACCAGAGCTTCCATTGCCGAGGCCGTAGCATCGGTTCCGGGAGTTTCCGAAGTGGTGAATCAAATTGAGGTCAGTCCCAATGTGGTTGAGCCAAACTGGAATCTCTCGATCGGTGCCTATCTATCACGGTTTATCAGCACCCCGGGAACCCGGAAACTTTCTCTCAATAACAAAGGCCTAACCCTTGAAGGAACGGTGGACACCGACAGCATCCGTTCCGCACTGGGCACCGCCGGAGAAAAGATCGTCGCGCCTAATTTGATCAGCAATCTACTGCAAACTAAAAGCCTGCTACCCGCGTTGTTTTCCGCGACTCGCGAAGGCGCTCAAGTTGTTTTGAAAGGTCGCCTGCCTTCCGTCGAATTGCGCGACGCTCTTTTGTCGGAGGTTCGTTCGACAAACCCGGGAAAAGAGATCCTGGATCAAACGACCGTGATGCAGGGTCTACTCCAGCCATGGTGGGGCGGTAGTTCGCAAACCTTGGTTCCTCAGTTCTTTCGCGAGGCAATCGGCAATAGTGCCATTGCATATGGCCCCAATTCTCTCCTTTTGAGAGGCGAGGTTCCCGATCAATCGTCAGCCACAATCCTCTCAGGTGCGGCGCACAACGAAAAGCCCATCGATTTTTCGCTTCAGACGGTTCTGACCGTGGCACCCGGTTCTGACTCCGCAGTTTCCGGTTACACAGGGAGTGACCAACAGTTCACTCTCTATGGCGCTGTAAAGGATTCCGCAACCGGCGGACTCTTCGCAGATGCGGTTTCCCGCTCGGACTCCAGCCTCGAGATCAAGAATGAGCTCGAAACCCGAAGCAACGCCAAGAATCCGGGATGGAATAACCCGGATGCGTTCGTCTCTGCTCTGATCAAAAATGCAGAATCAGAATCTTTCGAACTGACCGCAAAACGTCTGGTAATGCGAGGCATCGTTCCTTCTGAAGAAATCAAAACAGATCTTGGATCTCAAGCCCAGACAGTGATCGGGCCGAATGGCAAAGTGCTCAACCTTCTCACCGTGGCCTCCGCTCCGGAGCCGGTGCGGCGAATCACTCGTGGTTTCCGAAACACTCTCATTTATTTCGATACGGCCAGCTCGGAGATCAAGGAAACCGAAGAGAGTAAAGTGGAAATCATCGCTACCCTGATCACCAATTACGAAGACAACAGCAAGCTCATCGTAGGTGGCTACGCGGACCGCCGGGGAGATACAGAATACAACCGTCAACTTAGTTTGGAGAGAGCGAATGCTGTCCGAAACCGCCTGGTGGAGCTCGGTATTCCCAATGAAAGAATGACGGTGGAACACTTTGGAGAAGATGTCAGCCCCAATGAACTGTGGCGAGCCCGTCGCGTTGAGCTCTCTCTGAGCCTTCCGGGGGAAGAATAATTACTGAGCCATAAGAAACTCACCGGTAGAAAGCAACGAACATGAATACTCTACACATAATCGCATCGGCCGAAGCCAACAATTTCATCACCATGTCGGGCATCTCCTGCCTGATCGCAGGTCTACTGTTTTTCCTTTTTGGACTGCTAATCGGATGGTTGATCTGGCGTCACTATAGCGTTCAGAGCATGCGTCTGGAGAAGGAAAACGCCCGCTTGGTTGAATTGTGCGACCGTCGACAGAAGGCGCTCGCCGATCATGAACTGAGCATTAAATCATTCACGGCCTCCAACAACTAATAACCCCCGGGGAAACCGCACCGTAGCATCGTCATGCAATATTTCTTACTCTCGTCGCTTCTCGCGCAGGCTTCTCAGACCATGCCTGAGCATAGCCAAAAAGTTCTCTATCTTTTGGGAAAGATTCTTCCAGTCAGCCTGTTAATGCTGCTGTTCTTTCTCCTTGGACTCTGGTTAGCGAATCGGATCTGGGCACGTGCCCGCCGATTGAGCCGGGCCTATGCAGAGAATGAAAAACTCATCCTGCGACTCAGTGGAATCATGGAGGATCAGAATACGCTACTGAGTTCGATTCAACCTTCAATAACCGCAGAGCGCGACAAGTGGTCGATGAAAATGCTTGGTTTGGAAAATCAGATCGAAGAATCAAAAGGACGCGTTTCTGATTTCGATTCCATACGGGCCAGACTGGAAGCTGATCTGGAATCCAAAGACAAGCAGATCGAAAGCTTGAACGACAAGCTCGATGCTGCAGAAAAAGATCGTAAGAAAGAGATCAAAGGGTTTCAAGCAGACCTGGATTCGAAAGGTGATCTCGACAGCGAATTGAAGCTCCTTTCGGCGCAGCTCGCTGATCGTGACCGGGAGATTGACTCCCTCACAAAATCAATCGGAACTACAGGTGATTTGCAGGGAGAGCTGGGTGATCTGAAAGCCACACTCGTAAAACGGGATCACCAAATCGAGAATCTCGAAAGAAAACTGGAAGAGCAGGATGCCTCCGATAAGGAACGGAAAGAGCAGCAGGCTGAGATTGCTGATTTGAAGCATCAGGTGGCCATTGCCGGGAACATCAAAGCACAATTGGAAGAGCGCGATTCGATCATCGAGAGCTTAAAGTCCGACCTTACTTCCCATGGCAAAATGGAAGGTCAACTCAGCACGATTGAAACCACGCTGAAACAGAAGGACAAAGAGATTGCCCTCCTCAACGACAAGGTTGCCGGTATGGGCAAATTGGAGGCCGAAATCGCAGACCGCGACAAGGAGATCATCGCGATTAAAAAAGACGTCACCGCTGCCGAGAAAGTCGCACGCAAGGCAGAGAAGAAGCTGGAAGTTGCCGCTTCACCAATGGGACACTTTACCGGTGAATCTGTTGAAGAAGACGAGAAACTGGGGGTTGTTTATAAGAAGCGCCCGTCTCGTATTGATGACTTAAAACAGATCAGCGGAGTTGCTTCTGTTCTGGAGAAAAAGCTGCACAAGTTTGGAGTGTATCGCTTTAAACAAATCGCAACGTGGAGTCAGGAGCATATTGATGAGTTTTCGGAAAGGCTCTCATTCAAAGACCGCATCGATCGGGATTGGTGGGTTAATCAGGCCGCAGATTTGCACCGCGAAAAGTACGGTGAACATCTCACTCCGATCGTCGATATTTATCGGAAGCCGGAGCGAAAGAAAACGGCCACTCGTGAAGCGGGCGAGAGCAAACCCGATCCGGCAAAACTCGCATTCAAAGGCGAGAAGGTGAAATTCGATAACCGTATGGGCCCGGTTTACTCGAGTCTACCGGACAACGCCGACGACCTTACGCGCATTGTAGGAGTGGACGCTGCCACCGCCCGTATGCTGAACAATTTCGGAGTGTACCGCTTCCGCCAAATCGCCGTTTGGAATCCGCAGAATCTGGAGGAATACACAGCCCTCTTTGATTGTGGTGACAGAATCCTGGAGGAAATGTGGGTCAACCAGGCAGTCGATTTTGTTTTCGCTGAAAGTGGATTGCACCTCACTCCGCAGGTGCCGATTTACTACAAACGCAAAGCACCCGTAAAAAGGGCTGTTCCGAAAAACAATCCGTTTTCCAAGAAAAAGGAAAGCAAGGCCATGAGTGCTTTCAAAGGCGAGGCCGTCAAAGAGGACAAGCAGTTCGGTGTTGTTTACACCAAACGTCCGAAAGAAATCGATGATCTGAAAAAAATCAGCGGTGTGGCCAAAGTTCTGGAAAAAGAACTGCACAAGTTTGGTGTGTATCGCTACAAGCAAATCGCCCACTGGACCAAACCCGTGATTAACGAATTTGTCGAAAATCTTCCTTTCGGTGACCGGGTAACCCGTGATAAGTGGGTAGTGCAGGCACGACGCCTGCACAAAGAAAAATACGGGAAGAATCCCTGATTTTTCTCCGCAAAAAGAGGAACTACATTATGGAGCAAACCACAGGAAATCGCTACACCCTGCAACAATTTGTCGAAGCTTCCGCCCAGAGAGATCGGGGCCAGGGAGTGTTTGAACTGGAAACACCGCGCCTGCTCGAGTTGAATCTCGACGGTGAAATCTGGACCAAAATGGGGTCCATGGTCGCCTATCGAGGCGATGTGAAATTCCGCCGCGAGGGCGTGT
>JAHDCN010000016.1:20839-22000 GCA_020629815.1 Verrucomicrobiota bacterium | reverse complement strand
GTTCTTTTCTTCACGGTCGGTTTCTAAATTGTAGAGTTCCCAGGGCGAGTCGGGCTTTTTCTTCAGGTTGCGTTTGAGTAGCTTCCATTTGCCTTGGCGGATTGCGATTTGGCCGCCGTAGCCGGCGAAGTCCCAGACGATGTGTTCGTGCTTTGGCTGATCCTTGCCGAGGAGCTCAGGCAGGTAGGAAACACCGTCGTGACCTTTGGCCGGTTCGACGCCTGCTGCTTCCGCGATGGTGGCCATGGCATCGTAGTGGGTGGAAATGTGATCACTGACGGTGCCTGCTTTGATTTTTCCGGGCCAACGGGCCAGCAGGGGAATGCGAATTCCGCCTTCGTAGATGCTGCCTTTCAAGCCGTTCAATCCATTGACGCTGTTGAAAAATTCGTAGTCCACCTGGTCTTTGAGGAAGGTAGTGCCGTTGTCAGAGGTAAACAGGATGAGGGTATTGTCGTCGAGATCGAGCTCTTTCAATAAAGTCATCAGGCGTCCGATCTGGCGATCCATGAAAGTGATCATCGAAGCGTAGGCGGCGCGTGGTTTGGGATGCGGCTGATAGCTTTTGCCGGTGTAGGGCGTTTCCTCCCATTGGCCTTCGTATTGCTCGAGGTCTTCGTTGGGCACTTGCAGAGCGAGGTGGGGAATTACTGTGGGGTAATAGACAAAGAAGGGCTCGTCTTTGTTGGCCTTCACAAACTTGAGCAGCTCGTCGGCAATCACCTGAGGGCCGTAGGTTTCGCCATAGACGCCGCGCGGGTTGCCGGGCAGAGTTCGTTTCTCGGCATCATCGACGAGGTATTTGGGAAACAGGTTGTGGGCGTGACGCTGGCAGTTGAATCCGAAAAAGCGGTCGTAGCCCTGGTTCAATGGGTCACCAGTTGAACCGACTTCGCCGATGCCCCATTTGCCAAAGGCACCAGTTTTGTATCCGGCCTCTTTTACGATTTCGGCGATGGTGACGTGCTCGTCTTTCAAAGGCAGTTGGCCGCGGTAGCTGTCCCATTCACCGATTTCGAAATTGTCGCGCACGTAGGCATGACCGCCGTGGGTGCCGGTCATCAGGCTGAAGCGGGCGGGCGCACAAACGGGAGCACTGGTGTAGTGCTGGGTGAAACGCATTCCTTCGCTGGCGAGCTGATCCAAATGCGGCGTCTTGAT
>JAHDCN010000016.1:0-20739 GCA_020629815.1 Verrucomicrobiota bacterium | reverse complement strand
GCTGGGTGAAACGCATTCCTTCGCTGGCGAGCTGATCCAAATGCGGCGTCTTGATTTTCTCCTGACCGTAGCTTCCCAGTTCAGCATAGCCGAGATCATCAGCCATGATCAGAATGATGTTGGGCTTGTCCTGGCTCGTCGCAACGAGGGGAAGCAAAAGCAGAAGAGAGAAAAGAATCTTTACGTTACTCATGAGTTAGGAAATCGGTTTTTAGGAATGTTGGAATTTGGGAGGAGAGATGAGTAGCCAAATCCAACCAATAATAAATGAAAGGCCTCCCAGTGGAGTAATTGGGCCGAGGATTTTTGTCGCACTGCCCGCTCCCATTGCCAAAAAATACAGGCTTCCTGAGAACAGGAGTATCCCAACTAGCCAGAGGAAAAAGGCGATATGTGTTTTGCCTTTGGAGAAAGCAGCCAAAATGAAAAGGGCAATGCCGTGTATCAATTGATACAACACCGCAGTCTTCCAGACTTCCATTCCTTTGTCGTCCAGGCTTTCACGAAGCCCGTGAGCGCCAAAGGCGCCGAGGACAATCCCCACGATCATGACAAAAGCGGCGATCCGAATTTGAGTTTTTGCTGTCATACGGTTCTGCTGATTCGGCTTTTATTCTGAGGCAGCAAACTCCTGCCAAATATTTTCGAGGAGATTGCGGTCAGGCTCTCCATCGAAAGTGACATAACGAAACCGGGACACATAGGGTTTCCCGGGCTCTATAGAAAATGGCTCCTCGACCATTGGCGCCCAGACGAAATACGGCTTGGATGGATGAAGTCGAACCCACTGAGGTGCGCGGAAATTCTTCGGATGACACATCACCGCAACTCCGCAAACATCACCATCAACAGGGCCATACATTGCAACCCAGTTCGGTCTGGAGTGGTTACCCTCCAGGCGGTTTTTGCCTTCGGACGTAATCATCTTTCCCGGGGGCTCTTCTTCTTTTTCTTTCTTTGCGATCCATTGAACGTTTCCGCGAATCGCCATTCCTCCATAGTGATACTTTTCGATATTTAGTGGGTCGTCGGTTGCGCAGGTTTGCGTCGAGGTCAGGTCGAACTGAAAATAAGGCTTCGCCGCAGAGGGAATCTCGATCCGCCAGGTTTCAAGCAGAATAGGATCATCAGAGTCTTTGCCGGAGGTGAAGGTTTGCTCGAAGTGATGCACGGTTCCTGCCTCAGTCTCTTCGGTCTTTCCCCTTTTCCGGAACCTAACATCGCCCAGTTTCTTGGCCTGATTCCAGAACTCCGTTTTCTTTCCGCGGAAGTTGGATTTCGTCCAGGCGAAAAACAGACCGTGCTGATGCGGATGGTCTGCTGCGTAATCTCCGGTGACCACTTTTCCGGATGGGGAATATAGTGGATGGATGTAACCCGTCCTCGAATAGTGCGGTGCCGCTTTGGATGCGGCTGCCGTGGGTTCGATGTTGTATTGGAACAATGGCTTGCCGTCTTTTTCCACGACAATCTCTTCGCCCACACAAAAGGTGGTGAGAAAGAGCAATAAAAGAACAGCGCTGCGACTTATCATCTCTCTTCTTGTAACCGCAAGTAAGCAATGACTCCATCAAAAAACGAATCTGGAGATTCACTCACAATGGGCTAGCCTTCGGCATGTCTGATGGGCTTACACACATTCGGGAAGACGGATCGGCCAGTATGGTGGATGTGTCGGAGAAACCTGTCGTCCGTAGAGAGGCTGTTGCTGAAGGGAAGATCAGGCTACAGCCCGCGACTCTGGCTGCTATTCTAGATGGATCGGTTCCGAAAGGAGACGTGCTGGCAGTTGCTCGAATCGCCGGGATTCAGGCCGCCAAGAAAACTGCCGACCTCATCCCGCTTTGTCATCAGCTTCCACTGACGAAAGTAGCTGTCGATTTTGAACCTCTGGATGAGGGACTTCGAATTCAAGCCACCGTCCGGACCGATGCAAAAACCGGAGTCGAAATGGAAGCTCTGTCCGCCGTCAGTGTTGCTGCTTTGACAGTTTACGATATGTGCAAAGCAGTCGACAAAACTATGGTGATTGACGAGATCACACTCGTCGAGAAAACCAAAGGAGCGTAGAAGCGGGGGAGGGTGGTTACTCGCACCAGGCTTGAGCGACCTGGCTTGATTCTCCCAGGCCTTCGATGCCAAGCTTCACTACGTCGCCATCCTTCAGATATTGAGGCGGATCGAATCCCATACCGACGCCGGGAGGCGTTCCGGTCGTTACCACATCTCCAGGCTCGAGGCTCATAAATTGGCTTAGGTAGCTGACAACTGTAGGCACATCAAAGATCATCGTCCCGGTGTTGCCGTCCTGTTTGGTTTCGCCATTCACGGTAAGCCACATCCGGCAATTGTTGATGTCTGGAATTTCCTCTTTAGTCGCAACAAAAGGACCGAGGGGAGCAAACGTGTCGCAGCTTTTGCCTTTGACCCACTGACCTCCACGCTCAATCTGAAACTCACGCTCGCTGTAGTCATTATGCAGGACGTAGCCCGCGACGTGGTCGAGTGCGTCTTCTTCGCTGACGTAGCTGGCTTTTTTCCCAATCACAAAAGCCAACTCAACTTCCCAATCGGTTTTCTCGCTGTTTTTCGGAATGGTGACCGGATCATTCGGGCCTACGATAGCGCTCGTTGCTTTAAAAAAGATGATCGGCTCTTTGGGAATCTCCATGCCCGCTTCTTTGGCGTGGTCGGAGTAGTTGAGACCAATGCAAACCAGTTTTCCCGGGCGAGCTACGGCAGGAGCCAGGCGTTCATCATCTCCGATAGCAGGGGCTGATGAAGCATTTGCTGAGGACCACTCTGCAAGCTTGTCCAGATTCGACGGATCGGCGAAAAAGTCAGGGTCCCAATCCATCCCAAAACCGGAGGCGTCAATACGGCTACCGTCTTCGAGTTGCAGTCCTGGTTTTTCCGAGCCCTCCGGGCCAAAGCGAAGCAATTTCATGTGGCGCACCGTAGGCGCCGTTGGCTACCCGTCAACCGGTGAAACCACGCTTTCAGTAACCTTGCTACCGCTTACCACTTTCGGGGAACTTTGCTGAGAGCGAACAATCTGACGTTGCACGTCCAGCTTCGACCATACGCGGTCCGAGTAGTAGTCCGATCCACCTCGCTCAGGGGTGGTTGCAAGAAAATACAAGTTCTGCCGGTCGAACAGCTGCTCCGGCTGATAAAACGGGGCGGCATCTTTCACTGTCGTCAGGTTCTCGTAGGTAATTGGACCCTCGAAAGTGGATTCAAGAACATACTGCACTCCGCCCTGAGTTTTCACCACTGTCCACGCGTGTTGACCGATGTTTCCGTTCCACCCGATGGCGACGCGTGCTTCCATTCCTTCGCTGATCAGCGCATCCGCCAGCAGAATAGAAGTATCCTCACAGTCTCCGGATTTCTGCTCCCAGGTTTCTTCCGGATCTTTCCAGGCTTCGTAGGCATCGAGCGCATTCTGGTCGTGCTTGTATTTGCATTGCGAGGCAATCTGCTGCCAAATCGCAAGAATTCTTTCTTCATCGGATTGGGCTCCTATGATCTGCTGATTCCTCGGAATCGCGAAACCGCTCATGAAGTCGGTTGCCCGGCGCACTTTTCCTTTGGTGTCTGAAGCAAGCACATCGAAAGGTTTGCGACAGTCAGGACAGGAAAGGATCAACGTACGTGCCTTTTTATCGATCGATAGAGCGTGAACCTTTTGGCAGTGAGGACAGCGATTGAAGAACTTCCCACCGTAGCTGTTTGCCGCTTCGATAGAGAACTTCGGCAATCTGCGGGACATCACGCCGAGTGCTCCGAGTGTCCTGCCTTCGGCGAAAACCTTGGTCGTAAGGTGGGAAAAATCTTCGCTATCGACCGCTTCCCATTTTCCGAGAGCGTCGAGCAATTTGGCACGGGTCGGTGCGGTTACCAGATTCGCGGCGAGATACTGAGCACCGGGAAACTTCGCCTGCAGGGAATCGAAAACATCGTCCAAATCAATATCGGTCGCATCCCGCTGCTCCTGAACGAAAGCGCTGAGGAATTCCTGGATTTCCTGATCTACCTTTACGCCCGGCACCTGATTGATCTGACGCTGTGCATTTACGCTCAGCAACGCATCAGAATGGAATCCACGATTGAACGCTGCATCCACTGAGGGCATGGGGGCGAACATCTCAAAAAGATCTGTCTTTCCTGATCGGTGAAGACCGATCGACAGAGCTGTAGCAGCGGTGAGAAGAACCCCACCGAATAGCAAAAAGCTTCGGAGCATGTTTGTGTTTCGTTTACGTGTTTGTGTTATGGAAATTATAACACAGGAAAGTTTCAGTGTCTCAAATAATTTTAAACGATAAAACAAAAATATTCAATTCTTATTTCTAATTTACAAAACTTAAGGTTTTCTCAGTTTAGAAATGCTTAAGTTCTCAAATAAATAATTTCTTTTTTCTTTTTGAAGCAAAACAGGGGTTCGGCTACGCTTTCCCTATAATGAAAACTGTAGCTTCCTTTTTCCTTTCCTTGATTGCCGTGGCCGGACTTGCTGTTTCCGGACAAGCGGACGAGAAAAAATCTGAGCATGTTGTGCAAATTTCCGTTCCGGAAATGACCTGCACCGGATGTTCTACCTCAGTCACTGACGCACTCACTGAAGTGAAGGGCGTTTCCAAAGCCGAGGTGATCCTGAAGCAGAAGGTGGCTTTGATCTCATCCAAGGAAAAGATCGATGACAAAACTCTAAAGAAAGCGATCGAAGCCGAAGGCTACAAAGTGAAAAAGATTGAGCGGGTCGCTCTGTCTTACAAAGACGCAAAAGAAGCGCTGGAGAAGAAAAGCTCCTAATTGCTTCGATCTTCGAATTTTTTTGAAAGCTCAGCTCTGGAAACGGAGCTGAGTTTTTTTGTGCTCGGCTTATCCGTGCTGATTGCGCATGAAGTCTGCAGTTTGCGCAAAAAACTGATCGAGAAAGAGACGGGAGCCTTCCGGCACATTGACCTCATCCATTGCCTCGCGCATCAGCTTCACCCATCGTTTGCTCTCCGCTTCGCCAATCGCAAAGGGCATATGCCGCATGCGTAGACGGGGGTGGCCCCGTTCTTCAATATACTTGGCGGAACCGCCCATTCGAAAAATCAGGAAATCACGCAGTCTTTCCTCGGCGCCTTCCCAGTCATTATCGGGATACATACTGCCGACCAGATCATCCTTTCTCATGCGTTGGTAGAACGCCGCCGTTAAACGGGTGATGCCGTCTTCGCCCAGTTCCTGCATTACTGTTTGTTCGTCCATAGAGTCGGAGAATAACCGGTGTCCACCTCGCACAATCAGATACTTGAATCAACTTGCCTTCTGAAAGAAATCCTGAGATAATCTTTGTTTAGAATTTCTGCCATTTTTACAATGATACGATCTAGCAATATCCTCCTCATTAAAATTTTTAGCCTTTGTTTGGTAATTTCTGCTCATGCCGATCACCACAAGAAGGTTCTTTTCAAAGAAGCTGTGATGCCGGTTTTGACGGCGAAATGCGCCGGCTGTCATGGCGACGAAAAGCAAAAGGGAAAACTGCGGGTCGATACTCTCGAAGCCATTCTCAAAGGCGGAAGTGAAGGTGCTTCTGTTGTTGCGGGCAAAGTGGAAGACAGCCCTCTGATTCAGAGAATCGTTCTTCCGGCAGATGATGACGATGTGATGCCGCCGGAAGGCAAAACTCAGCTTACCAAAGAGGAAATTGCCCTGCTGCAGTTCTGGGTAAAGTCCGGAGGAAAAGGGGATGCCACTATCGAGTCCCTGAAGCCGGATGCGGCAACCGACAAGGCAATTGCTGCTGTGTTAGCCAACCTGCCAAAAGCCAGTGCCGCGCCAGCTGCCAAGCCTGCCGTAGCTGCCCAGACCGATGCTCAGAAAAAAGCTGCGGCTGATGCCATTGCCGCTGTGGAGAAAACCGGAGCATCACTGATGCCGATTGCGCAAAATACCCACGAGCTTCGGTTCAGTGCGTTGAATGTGGCGAAAGAGTTTGGCGACAAACAAATCGGATCGCTGGCTGCTGTCAGTGATCAGTTGAAGTGGGTGGACCTGGCGCGCACCAATGTGACCGATGCCGGGCTGAAGCAGATCGGCAACATGACTCACCTGACGCGTCTCCATTTGGAGAATACCGGGATCGGCGACGCTGGTCTGGATCACCTGAAAGGTCTCTCCAACCTCGAGTATTTGAACCTGTATAATACCAAAGTGACAGACGCTGGAATCGCCAAGCTTACCGGATTGAAGAAACTGAAAAAGGTCTTCGTCTGGCAAAGCAAAGTGACCGATGCAGGTGCTAAGAAACTCAGCGCAGCAATCCCGGGCGTTTATGTGAATGTCGGATGGAAAGCTGCCGCCGCGAAGCCTGTGGTAGTTGCGAAAAACGAGGTGAAAAAGCCAACACCGCCAGCGCCGGCAAAACCTGTTCCTGCAAAAACGGATCCCAAGAAACCAACTCCGCCACCGACAAAGCCTGCACCGAAGAAGCCAGTGCCTGCTCCTGCAAAACCCGCCGTAGCTGCGAAGCCTGCGGCAACGGCTGCACCCGCGTCGTTGGAAAAAGCGTTGGCAGAATTGAAAGCAGCGGCTGCGGAAACCCGCAAAAAAGCAGATGAGGCCAAGGCCAATGCGGCTGCGGCAACCAAGAAAGCCGAAGCAGCTCTGAAAGAGGCGGAAGTCGCCAAAGCCAATGTTGGAAAGGCAGAAGCTCTTGCGAAGGAGACCAAAGCGGCTCTGGATCAGCTGATGAAAGTGATCGAGCTGACCGGCAAAAAGTAGGAAATCTCCCACAGGAATTTTGACTCAACAGGGTTAGGTCGGTGACCTAACCCTGTTTGATTACGTAGTTTCGGGTTCATCCGAGAAATCCGAATCTACTTTTTGCACGCTGTCGAATTGGCGGTATTTTCGATTTCTTAATTTATGAGCGACGAGCCTGCTGTGGAAAACGCACGAAAAGATTTTATCCGCGAGATCATTGATGAGGATTTGGCCTCAGGGAAGCACGAGGGAACGGTGACCCGTTTCCCCCCCGAGCCGAATGGTTATCTGCACATCGGCCACGCAAAGTCGATCTGTCTGAATTTCGGGATTGCTCAGGAGTATGGCGGCCGATGTCACCTGCGTTTTGATGATACCAATCCAACCAAGGAAGACACCGAGTATGTAGATTCGATCAAAGAAGACGTTCGCTGGCTGGGTTTCGACTGGGGAGATAATCTGTATTTCGCCTCCGACTATTTTGAGCAGATATATGAGTGGGCGGTGCATTTGATCAAAGAGGGCAAGGCTTACGTCGATGATCAGAATGCAGAGCAGATCCGTGAAGCTCGCGGTAATCTGCAGGAGCCGGGAACCGACAGTCCTTTCCGGGATCGTTCGGTGGAGGAAAACCTCGATCTGTTCCAGCGCATGAAAGATGGCGAGTTTGGCGATGGCGAAAAGGTACTGCGTGCCCGGATCGACATGGCGCATGCGAATATGAATTTGCGCGACCCGGTGTTGTATCGGATTGCCCATGCGCATCACCACCGCACAGGCGACGCCTGGTGCATTTATCCGATGTATGATTTTGCCCACGGGCAAAGTGACGCGCTTGAGCACATTACTCATTCGCTGTGCACGCTGGAGTTCGAACACCACCGGCCTTTGTATGATTGGTTCCTGGATAATTTGCCGGTTCCTTCGCGACCAAGGCAGATCGAATTTTCCCGCCTGAATCTGAACTACACGGTGATGAGCAAGCGCAAGCTGTTGCAGCTGGTCCAGGAAAACCACGTCTCCGGCTGGGATGATCCGCGGATGCCGACCATCTCCGGTATTCGTCGCCGTGGCTATCCGGCTGAAGCGATTCGTGATTTCTGCAAAACCGTAGGTATCACCAAATTCAAAGGCACGAATGATATCGGTCTTTTGGAAAATGCGGTTCGCCAGGTGTTGAACAAAACGGCCAATCGCTACATGGCGGTGCTCGATCCGATTAAGGTCACGGTTACCAATTATCCGGAAGATCAGGTCGAAGAAATGGAGGCAATGATTAATCCCGAAGACCCGGACGCCGGGATGCGGAAGGTGCCTTTTTGTCGGGATCTGTATATCGAACGGGAAGACTTCATGGAGGATGCGCCGAAGAAATTCTTCCGTCTGTCCGTTGATAAAGAAGTTCGTTTTCGCTGCGCCTATTGGTTGAAGTGTAATGAAGTCATCAAGGACGAGTCCGGAGAAGTGGTAGAGCTTCTCTGCACCTATGATCCGGAAACCCGGGGAGGGGAGAATCCTCCGGACGGTAGAAAGGTGAAAGGCACCATCCACTGGGTGAGCGCCCGCCACGCGGTTGATGCCGAGGTGCGGGTGTATGACCGACTCTTTTCGGACGAAGACCCCGAGGGCGGGGAAGGATCTTTTCTCGACAACATGAATCCGGATTCACTGCATCTGGTGGAGAATGCCAAACTCGAACCTTGCCTGGCTGATGTCGGCGTGGGCGAGTGCGTTCAGTTTGAAAGGCTTGGTTACTTTGCTGTGGATCCTGATACCACTGCGGATCGCAAAGTCTTCAACCGGACGGTGCCTCTTCGGGATTCGTGGGCGAAGAAGCAAAAGAAGTGATTCTATTCGTTTACGTAACTGCTTGCTTCGTCGGCTTGGATCCATTCTTTGCCGTCCGGGAGACCGGAGACTGTCCAGTCTTTGATGCGAATCTCTTTGGAATTTTTCAAAGAGATTCCGCTTTTCGACTTGGTAAGAATGTTGCCGAGCAGGTTCATGCGCCGGCATTGGTGAAGCTGGATCGCGCCGTCTTCTGCGAGTAGCGCGTGAAAGGTATTGTTGGAAACGATGCTGTCTTCGCAGTTTTCAAAAATCAGTCTGCCCGGTCTTTCAAATTGGCGCGGATTCCAGGTGTTGCCGTTCACGATCAGGCGTTTGCAGTGGCGGGCCCGAAGATTGTCCGGGTTCGGCGCGAACAGTGTGTTGCCGGTAAAGGTGATATCCATGCAGTGAGCGAAGTCGACGTTTAGCGAGGTGTCGCTGATGATATTTCCTGTGATGGAAACCGAATCTACTGGCCAAATCGCTTTGCCAAGAATTCTAATGTTTGCCCCGCCCGGCGCGATCGATTCAAACTTTTTACCACCGTAATTGGAGCTGTGTTGAATGGTGCATCCGGTGATCGCAATCTCGGCAATGGAGCTGGTCCTGCTGTCCGGTTCGGCTGATACATCGATCAAAATGTTTGCGGTTTCCGTCGGAGTATCATCGCCAGGCATATTGGCTTCGAGGTCGCAATTGCTGATCTGCACATTTCGAATATTGCCTTCGCGAATGACGATGCCACCCGCCCGATTGTAGCTGACATGGCAGTTGGTGATGTTGGCCTGATGAATGTTGACGTTGTCGAAATAGATACCAACGCCCCGGTTTTCGTAGAGATGACAATCCGAGACAACGACGTTCCGATTTCTGTCGAGGAAATGAATACCGTGCCGACACCAACGAATGGCGACTCGCGTGAGAATCGGCTGAACGGTTCCGGAAAGTGCGACTCCATCGGCCTCAATGTGATTGCCGATGATTTCGATATCCTGAATCAGTGGAGCGCTTTCGTTCCAGGTAGCTGCTTCAAACGTGGACGGTGATGCTGTTCCTTTGTGCGATCCAACGATCCGAATCGCCGGGCCGGGGCCATCCATGATCAGACGAACTTTTCCATCTTTGCCCAGAATCTGTGCGCTGGATTTTTGCTTCAGAGAGAAAACCAGCGAAGAGGAAATCCGGTAGTCGCCTGCAGCGAGTGAGAGTGTGCCCCGGGACTGGTCGATCTGGCCCTGTAGCTTGGCGGTTACATCCGGAAGCTGCGAAATATTGGGTATCTGCCGAGCAGCGGTAGGTGTCTCGTCTTGAGCAATAGCGTTGCCGGAGGATGCCAGTAGCAGAGCTATCAAGAGAAAGGACCATTTCATCAGGAAAGCTTATCAATTTGTTGGAAACAGGGGAACTACAATTGCAGTGACTCGATTCGCTGCAGCGCGGTCAAACAAGGTGAAAGAATCGATGGATTGGGCCGTATGGTAGAAAGAGGTGAATCCTCCCTTTTCAATCTCCTGTTTTTGGGTAATAGAGACGCTAAGAATTTTATGATGACCAAGTCGTTTGATGAACTGCATGTAGCTGTGCTGGCCGGTGGACCCGGTTCAGAGCGGGAAGTTTCCCTGGCCTCGGCCAAAGGAGTAGTCGGTGCTCTGGAAGGCTACGTTGGTAAAGTTACCCTGGTGGATGTAAAAGGACCGGGCTTCGATTTTCCTGCCGACGCAGATATCGGCTTCAACGTGATCCATGGCACCTACGGTGAAGACGGAGTCATGCAGGCGGAGTTGGAAGAAAGAGGCATTCCCTACACAGGAGCACGATCAGCTACTTCGCAGGTGGCGTTTGATAAGGTGAAAAGTAAGGATGTTTTCGTGGAAGCTGGAGTATCGACCCCCGCTTCCTGTGTTGTGGAGATTTCCAAGGGGCTGGATAACGAAGTCGGAATTCCCTGCGTTGTGAAGCCTCCTCGTGAAGGATCAAGCGTGGGAGTTCACCTGGTTCACAATGAAGCTGAATGGGACACCGCGATTGCCGATGCCGGGAAATACAGTGACGACGTATTGATCGAACAACTAATCACCGGCAAAGAGCTGACTGTGGGAATCGTGGGCGACGAAGTGTTTCCTGTGGTTCACATTCAGCCCCGCAGCGGTTTCTACGACATCAGTAACAAGTATCCCTGGATGACGGGGGATGGGGGAACCGACTATTTTTGTCCGGCGGAACTACCTGACGATGTCACCGAGCGGGTGAAAGCCGAAGCTCTGAAGGCTCATCAGGCTCTCGGTGTCGAAGTCTATTCCCGGGTGGATGTGCTGCTCGATGATTCAGACGGGACACCTTATGTGCTCGAAGCAAACACAATTCCCGGCATGACCGAGAGTAGTTTGCTTCCCAAAGCAGCCGCAGCTGCGGGTGTTGATTACTCCAATCTCTGTTTGAAAATTATTAAACTTTCGTTTACTTTCGCTTAATGCGAAAGAATAGACCAAAAGGAGTTCTTCGCTGGTTCTCTTTTTCTGGGAAAAATTCCGTTTCGCGTCGGAATCGTTGGGAGGAGCATCAGCTGAACGTGGAAGTGGCTCCGCGACGAAAACGGCCTCGGCGCAAAGGCCGATGGAAACCGGTTTTGATTCGCATGGCAGCCGTTCTTTGCCTTTGCGCCAGCATTCCGCTTGGGGTGCGTTGGGTGCACGGGGAGATTATTACCCGAAATCAGGACTTTCCTCTCGCGAACTTGAGCATCCACACCACTGGATCACTGGAGAACTCGAAGATCGCTACCGTAGGCGGCGTAAAGACCGGTATGGATTTGCTCTCGATCGATTTGGGAGCTGTGAAGGAAAATTTGGAAAGCCTCCCGGAAGTGTTGAGCGCTCGGGTGGATCGGGAATTGCCAGATAAGCTGTCTATTACTGTCACCGAAAGGGTTCCGGTAGCCTGGTTATCATGCCCACCGCAGGGAGTTCGCCCGTTGAGCATTGAGCGCGGTTTTCTGATCGATGAAAACGCGAATGTTTTCCGCTGCATGGAGCTGAGGGACGAGATCCAGTCACTGCCGGTGATCGAGGTCCGTCGAATGCCC
This sequence comes from Verrucomicrobiota bacterium, assembly GCA_020629815.1. Classification (GTDB taxonomy): domain Bacteria; phylum Verrucomicrobiota; class Verrucomicrobiia; order Verrucomicrobiales; family DEV007; genus Arctic95D-9. The sequence continues at coordinate 9,062 of JAHDCN010000016.1, read as the reverse complement.
AAGCCCAAAGAAGGCGAGGTCGTGAAATCAGAAGACATCAGTCTGGCGATTCAAGTGATTCGCGAAAGCGACGTGAATCTCGAGACGCTGGGATTTCAGATTTCCGAAGTCAGAGTGAGGTCCGAGTGGGCCATGGAATGCATTTACCAGCGCGGTTTGAAAACAACGCTTAGCCGATTCCAGATCAAGCGTGGCATCGAAGATCTTACCGAGATTATCCTTGGGTTGGGGGAAAAGAGTCACGAATTGGCTACAGTAAATCTGGCTGTTGCGAGAAATATACCAGTCACCTTTGTAGAGCCAGTTGACACGAAAGTATTGCGAGATTCGTTAACCCTTCCCGACCCAGAGTCCGCAGATCCAGTTGTTTCTGACAAGCAAAACCGGCAGAAACATCTTCGATCAATTCTTCGAGGCGGGTAAACCCGTCTCCAACCTTTTCCCGTATCCGTAAAATGGCAGCTTCAAATATCTATGTTGGTCTAGAGATCGGCACATCGAAGGTGTGTATTGTTGTCGGTGAAGTCAGGGGGGACGGAGCAATCAAGATTCTCGGGGTAGGGCAGCATCCATCCGCCGGAGTGCGGAAAGGCGAAGTGGTCGATCCTGATACCGTTCAGACTTGCCTGCATGATGCGTTGATTCGCGCTGAGGAACGAAGTGACGTCGAGATAAACACCGTCTTCCTGGCAGTGTCGGGTTCACATGTCGAGAGTGTAAACAATCGGGGAACCATCCGCGTTGCCGATGAAAAGATGGAGATTTCGGCCGAGGATCTGGAGGAGGTAAAGAAGATCGCACGGGATGTCTCGATTCCGGAGCCGAATGGATACATTCACTCCATCATTCAGCACTACTACGTGGATGGGCAGGACAAAGTTCTGAATCCTCTCAACATGCTCGGCCAGAAGCTGGAAGCCGACTACCACATTATTCACGGGGTAAAAAGCCGGATTCAAAACGCGATTCGTTGCGTTCGCGAAGTTCCTCTCGAAGTCGAGGATATCGTTTTTTCCCCAGTGGCAGCAGCTCAGGTTGTCCTCAATCGTGAGGCGAAAAATGAGGGAGCCATTCTGATTGATATGGGTGGAGGCACCACCGACTACATTGTGTTTGTAGACGGAGCCGTCGAAGCCAGTGGCTCTCTTGGAGTTGGTGGAGATCACATCACCAATGATATTGCGCTGGTTCTGAAGATTCCTCTCGCCAGGGCAGAGAAGCTGAAAGTCGCACATGGCAGCGCCTCTCTTTTGGACAATCCCAAATCGGATGAGTTGATTCCTGTGGATGGTGATTCAGGAAGAAAGGTGGAGCAATCCTACCTGAATCAAATCATGAACGCCCGTGTCTCCGAGCTTTACGAGATGCTTGCGGAGGAATTGCGCGAGAAAGGCCTACTCGATAAAATTGGCAAAGGCATATTTCTCACAGGTGGTTCCAGCTTAATGAAAGGGCTGGATCAAGTGGTCGGCGATGCATTCGGTTTACCGGTGCAACGCACCAATCCAAAGTCAATGTCTGGTCCAACTGCCCTGTTTGAGAACCCTCAGTATGCGACTCCAGTTGGGCTGATTCGATACGCGCAGTTGCTTGATGAGCAGCGTCCGAAGGCGGGACCGATTCGCAATCTATTCCGCAAACTGGTGAAAAAGTAGTTACTGTTTTTCCACTTTTCAGGGAAAAAGTAAAGCTAAGAATCGTTGACATTTCAGCGACCCTCTCGAAGTATACTAAAAACCAGCTAATATGATTGAGTACGATCCCGAGCAACAAGGCCAGGAAATTCCGGAAGGTGACCTGGGAGTCAAGGTTATTGGCGTAGGAGGTGCCGGGGCGAATGTCCTCGACCGGATGGCACTGGAAGGGAGCGATGAAGCTGAATTGCTCACCATGAACACCGACATGCGGGCACTGAACACTTCAGTGTCGAGCGGTAAAATCCAGCTCGGTGCAACGCTGCTCAAAGGAATGGGTGCCGGTGGCGACCCGGAGCTGGGTAAGCAAGCTGCTCTGGAAGCGGTCGATGAGATTCGGGCTGCGATCCGCGGAGCCAAGATGATTTTTGTCTGTGTGGGTCTGGGAGGCGGAACCGGTTCCGGTGCTGCTCCTGAGGTCTGCCGAATTGCGAAAGAAGAAGGCGTATTTCTTTCAGTCTTCGCTACGCTACCGTTTAGCTTCGAAGGTGAGCGCCGGATGGAGCAGGCTCTCGCGGCTTTGGAGCGGATCGGTCAGTATGCCAATACGGTGATGACCTTTGAGAACGACCGGATGGGTGAGCTGATTGTGCCGAAAGAAGGCGTGGCTCAAGCCTTTGCCGCAGCGGATAAGATTATCAGCCAGAGCATTCGGGCGACGGTGAATGTAGTTCATCGCCCGGGAATTATCCGGATCGGTATGGATGATCTGTTGACCGCTCTGAAAGACAAAAATTCACGCTGCCTGTTTGGATTTGGTCAGGCCAAAGGGGAGGCTCGGGCGCACGAAGCGGTCGAGCAGGCTCTCAATTGCCCGCTTCTCGACAAGGGTAAGCTGTTGAACGATGCCTCAAGCGTTCTGGTTCAAGTGGCAGGAGGGGAATCGATGACGCTGTTCGAAGTGCAAGCGGTCATGGATGAGATCAACAAGCACGTTGGCGACGGTACGCAGATTTTGTTTGGAACCGGTTCAGACCCGCGTTTAGGAAACAGCCTGAGCGTCACGGTTATCAGTTCTTTAGCAGGGGAAGCACCTGCTGCTGCCCAGGCTGAGCCTGCGACAGCTACAGTGACGGTTGATCCTCTTCAGCAGGTAACCGCACAGCCTACTTCCACTTTGGCCGCAGCTGTTACTGCAGCGGCGAAGCCCGCACCAACTCTTGTAGCCGAGCCGGAACCAGCCCCGGTTTTTGAAGAAGTGGCCGAACCGGCACCGGCACCAGAACCAGAACCGGTTAAAGAAGAGAAAGCTCCCGAGCCGGAGCCCGAACCGGAACCTGTTGCTGAAGAGCCTGAGCCAGAACCAGAGCCGGAACCCGTTGCTGAGGAACCTGAGCCCGAACCGGAACCTGAGCCAGTTGCCGAAGAGCCTGAGCCAGAGGAGGAAGAAGTTGTTGTCCCTGAGCCGGTAGCTGCGAAGAAAATTGTAATTGAAGAGGAGCCTGCTACGAATCCGATTGCGGCAGCAGTGTCGGCGGGAACGCCAGCTCTTGTCTCGGATGAAGAAGAAGTCACTCCGCTTTCCTCTGCAGATAAAGTTGAAGCAACTACCGAAGATGAAGAGACCATTACGCTGTCCCGAATCGTCTCGGAAGGAAAGACTGGGAAGATTTTGACGCGGGAAGTGCCTGAGGTGCCCGAACCTGGTCCAGTCGAGCCGACCAAAGCTCCTGCCGTAAAAATGGCTGACTCGCCTACTTCAGAGAAAGCTCAACAGCAGCAGGAAATGCTGCAGCTTGATCCTGTGGCGGCGAAAGGAAGATTTGCCAAGACAGACCCAACCATCGTCGATGGTGAGGATCTGGATGTTCCTACCTTCCTGAGGAAAAAAGGGTAGGGGGAAAATCCCTGCCTTGGCTTTCTACAGCGTAGTTTTCTGCTCCGCCGGAATACTCACCGGCGGTCCAAGAAATCTCGGGCCGGTTTGCAGGATCGTCACATCCAGCACCGTCTTCACCCGTGCCAGTTTTTCCCTGACGTGGGTTTTGGCGGCGTAGGGGAAAGACACCGCTCGCGCATTGTAGGCGACTGCGTCGATGCCATTTTGTTCAGCAATGAAGACAGCTCTCTCATTGTGAAATGGCTGGGAAATCACAACCAGGTCGTTCTGGCCGAAAATCTCTTTAGCTCTGACCACTGAGTCCAGCGTCCGGAATCCGGCGTAGTCCTGAAAAATGCGATCCTCCGGGACGCCCTTTTTCACCAGAGCCTGTGTCATCTGACTCGGTTCATCGTAATCTTTCCGACTGTTGTCTCCGCTGACGATAATGTACTCGCACTTCTTTTGGTGGAACAGACTCGCAGCCGCTTCGATTCGATAGCGGAAAAACAGATTGGTTCTGCCATTGGCGAGAGTCTCTGCGCAGCCTAGAAGCAGAGCCACTCTCTTGCTGGGAACCCGTTCCGTACTCTCAAAGAGTTTGCCCTTTGCCGTCGAAGAAACCCAATGATTGCAGCTGACGATGGTAAGAATCAGCAAACAGGCGGGGAGGACAGCGAAACAGAAAAACAACCGGAAGAATCTTCTCATTGAGATGATTACGAGGAACGCCCATCGACTCTTTCAAATGAAAGAGATTAAAATCCGGCTCGCGCTTCGGAAAAGGTATTACGCGTCGTCAGACAGGTAGTCGTTGGCAAGGGCAATCAGATCCTCACCCGAGTCCAGGTAGCGCTCCCGGTATTCGACAATCGCAGTTTCGTTTTTGATCAGGAACTCATCGATCCCGTTTTGCCCGGATCCATTCTCGCTTTGAGCCCACTGGAGAAATTCCGCTACGCAGCGGTGGCTTGAGTTTGCGCCGATCGCATTGAGAGCATCACGAAACTGAGTCGCGTTGTCCCAATCGACACCAGACAGCAGAAATTCGACGCCACCCTCGCGGATACCATTGTCGATCTCTTCGATCTTTTCCGGCTTCACGTCACGCGGATTGTGCGGTGCACAGGCGATAAGCTCCTCCACCAGATCTTCGCGACATTTCACCATCTTCAGCTTCTTCTTAGCCAGGAAAGACTCGCCATCCGCCCCATGATCCAGAAGAAGATTCAGCATGCTGCGGTCGCGGTTCATAATCGCCAGAAAAAGCGGTGCTCCACCGGCACAGTTTACATCAGCGCCTTCTTCGATCGCTTCTTCTGCGGCATCACATGCGCCTACAGTGCAGGCGAGTTCCAGGGTACGGTTGGCTACGTTATCGCTCATTTGAAATTTGTAATAATTCTCAAACGCGGTCCAAAAAATGGATTTACAGCTAAATTATATCACATCTGGATACGTCAGGAAACCCGAAATGAAGGATTTCAGGAAGTTTTCCAAAAGTTAACGGTCAGCAGCAGGGGAGGCCTCGCTACTTGCTGCTTCGGTAGCGCAGGATTCCCTGAGCGATCTCTTCCGCCAGGACTTGCCGAAACCAATCGGCCGAACAGCGCTGGCATTCCCAGCGGTTCGTGATGAAGCCACACTCGATCAGGACAGCAGTCCCTTTGGTTACCTCCAGTACTTTGAAAATCTCAGGCTTGATCTTGCGATCTCTGGTGGAGAGGCGGCGCGCCATTTCGCCCTGCACATAAGTCGCCAGTTTCCGACTGGGTTCACTACCCGGATAATAGAACGTTTCGATCCCGCTGATGCTGCGGTCCGTGTGGGCGTTGAAATGGAGGCAAACAAAAATAGTCTTCGGCTTGTTTGCCATTTCCCCGCGGACCGTGTGGTCCACCCAAACGTCGGTCCGTCTGGTCAGCGTGGTCTTAATGCCCTTTGTATTCAGCACTTGCTCCAGCTTCTTGGCGAGGTCCAGAGTCAGGTCTTTCTCCTTCACTCCGTAGGCCTCAGAGCCCGGATCTTTGCCGCCATGCCCCGCATCGATTACGACATGATCAAAATCCTCCGCATAGCTCCCCGGGATTCCGAACCCAAGAATCCCAAAAATGGCAAAAATCTGGATGAAACGCTTGAGGAGCATAGGCCGAGGGGATGGTAAATAAGAAACAGGATTTGTCGAGGGGATGTTGTGGCAAGTTACCGTTTTCGGAGCTTTTGGACATGGAACCAGCGAATTGCGATCGTCGCAATACAGCCGAGAACAATGGCCCACAACGTGATTGCAGGAATACTGATCCCCGTGTTTTCCCGGGTCAGTCCAAAGACAACCAGCAACGAAGAAACCGTCATCAAAATTAGGCGGCGAACCCGGGGCATCGGGCCCAGGGGAACTGTGACGTTGCCGGAACCGGAAGACAAAGTAGACGTCCCTGCGGTAAATCGGATATACGCCGACAGGATCGCGAACAGCGCTGCAGCCAGTCCAAGCCAGTGGTTGGAGCTGTAGGCAAAGCCAAAGCCGATCAACGTCACTGCATCAGAAACCCGCTCCGGAAGCACCGTGAATGGCTCCTCCTGCAGGTAATCCCGACGCCTCGCAAACATGTGAAACATGATTTCCTCCACCTTGTTGGTCACCGACCGGCTCAGGCAGGCGAAAATCGCAACCAGCCAACAGGTCAATTGCATCGATCCCTCGTAGATCGAAGTCAGGAGAAAGGCCAGTCCGGCTACAATGCCCAGTACAATCGAGCAAAACGACACCACCTCTCTGGTGACCCCACCATCAATGAGAACCAGGCTGAGCCAGCGAAACGGGCGAGGTGCCGGCTTAGGCCTTGAATTTGATGGATTGGCAGGCATCAAAAATAGAACGAACAAAAACGCAACATGTTGGATGTTTTTCGGTTAAATCAAAGCTATCATTCGTCTCATTTTTTTCGCTGCCTGAACTCCGTTGTCAAAGCGCTTTCTGTACTTTTATGACTCCATCCGATCCGCCAACTTCCCAGACCAAGGCGTCCGAGGACCGCGGAGAGGAAAACCGGATCAGTGTCGAGCTGATGATGAAGGTCAAAGAGGACCAGGATATGGAGGCCTTCGAACAGTTGGTCGATCTCCACAAGACCGCCGTGGTGGGAACCGTCGCCAAGATGCTGGGCAGCCCCAACGATGCCGAAGACATTGCCCAACAGGTGTTTGTGCGCATTTGGAAATCAGCCAGTCGCTACCAGCCCACTGCCAAGTTCACCACCTGGATGTTTACCATCACCCGCAATCTGGTATTCAACGAAGTGCGCAGAAGGCAAAGGAAGCCCGTCTACTCGCTCGAAGAAAGAGAAGAGGAATCCCATGTGACAACGGCAGACCTGCAGACCAGCACCCCGGATGAGTCAGCCCTCCATACAGAATTAGAGGAAGCCATTAACCAGGCGATTCAGAATTTGCCGGAAAAGCAAAGAACAGCCGTGATCCTGCGCAGATACGAAGAAAGCCCCTACGAAGAAATTGCTCAGGTGCTCGGAATGAGCGTATCAGCAGTGAAAAGCCTGCTGTTTCGGGCACGAACCCAGCTCAAAGAAGACTTGGAAAAATATCTTCGAGCGTAGCCGACTGCTATTCCAGCAGTTCAAACGGACCCTGATTTGCCGGGCGAACCGAGTGGCGCTCATGCACGGGCAGATTAGACTTAGCTGAAGGCTGATCATCGCCCTTCCGAATTGAAGGCAGATGATGCAGCTTGCCCTCTTCCAGAAACTGGAAGCGCTTCGTAGCCGTGTCGATCAGAGATCGATACAGAGTGGACTTGCCCTCCGTTTCCACCTGAAACCTTCTCAGCTCATCACGCACACTGTAACGAAACTCATTGGCCAGATTGTCGAGATGCACCGACGCATCCGCCTGACGCGGCAGAAGCTGGTTTTCAATCTCCCAGCGGCAATCGGCAAGCTTGCTGCCGATCTTGTTGATTCGCTGCTCGAGGGCGGACTCGAGCGATGCTGCGTTGCGGCCCTCCAGCAAACGCGACGCCTTCGAACCCGAAACCTCCCGGTTCCGAAGCGCGGCGCTTTTCGCGCGGGCCTTTTTACTGAGCTCGCAGAAACGCTGGGAAATGTCCGCTTCATTTGCATTGCTCTCAGCTGGTTGAGCATATCCAAAAATCAACTTATCCCTCAAAGCCTGAGCTTCATTCCACCTCGAGGTGTTTTGCTGGCTTAGATGATGATGCGATTTGTTGGAAGTCTCCATTGGCAGGTGTTGTTGTGGTCACCGAAGAGTAGAAAAATTAAGAAGTTTGGAAAGTTAATTTTTCTTAAATACATGGTATTCTCACCCGTGTAGCGATTTTTTCTTAGCAATGCGAAAAGCAGACAGAAAATCACTGAAACTTTCGGTTGCGCCCGCCTTGTTCATGAATAGATTTCGCGCCTCGCTTGCGGCTCATCCCAATCGGATCCGCAAACCAACGGACGGATAGCTCAGTTGGTAGAGCAGTTGGCTTTTAACCAATTGGTCCTGGGTTCGAGTCCCAGTCCGTCCACCACTTTACATCCCTTACCGGGTCACTACCGACCGACTATTGACGTCTCGTCACACCATCGGGCTACCCGCAATCATTCGCGCCCATTTGCGCTCATTCGCGTTTAAAAGAAGCCAAGGCACCACGTCGGAATTCTTTGCAAATTCCGCTACCCAATCCGTGTGTATCGGTGTCCATCCGTGGTTAGAGGTTTGAGTTTTAACAAGCCCGGGATAATTCTGAAGCTTGACCAATGAAGTGAGTCTGACAAAGCTGGAGCGTTGATAGGGGATGATTGTCTCTTTCCATCTGGAGATTTCTGAGATACTTTTATGGCCGATGAACCAACAGATGGAAACGATCCAGCCTCTCATTTCTCCGGAAATGATGCAGAAGATCGTATCCTCGCAGCGCTCACTTACCTGCGAAGAAGCGCTCAAGCAGATGGAGAGACACACTGGCAAACCGATTCGTCCTGCCAGAAAGCCTATTTACAAAAATGGGCGGAAGATTTGGGTCTCGTCTTAGACTTTTCAAAGTTTGCCGACCGCCTGGCTCGTGGAGGCCAGGAGCACGACGTTTTTATCGAAGGTGATCGGTATTTCAAATTAACGAGGCAAGGTGTCTTTGGCTGTATCTTGTCTTGATTTGCGGCCATTTGCGTTCATCCGCACCCATTCGCGTTTAAATAGAAGCCAACGCACCACGTCGGAATTTTTTGCAAATTCCGCTACCCAATCCGTGTGCATCGGTGTCCATCCGTGGTCGAAGTTCGAATCACAAAGACAGCACCCAGCACCCCGCAATTCGTGCTAATGCCGCCCAATGCACGCTAATTCGTGTTAGAGAAACGTTTATTCAAACTCACCTTGAGCCCCTGCTCAAGCATCAGCGGCCATTTGCGTTGAATTCAAGTTAAACTGCAGCATCGGAATTTTTCGCAAGTTCCACTACCGAAACCGATCCGGGTTATCAGTTGTTGAAAAGTTGATACAAAGAGCAACACACAACTTGCCCTTAAGTT
>JAHDCN010000330.1:2251-3589 GCA_020629815.1 Verrucomicrobiota bacterium | reverse complement strand
GTGGAAACTTTTTCCCAGGCATCGGCGACGGCAGCCTGCACGTCGTCGCGCATCTCCCAATCGTCGATGCGGATGCGGCCTTTCTCGTCGAGCTCCGGACCGGACGCAGCAGAAAGATGATCGGCAAACAGACGCTGGATCTGCTCGATACAGCCTTCGTGAATACCGCGCTCTTTCATGTCTTTGTAGAGCAGGGAAATATACAGCGGCACTACAGGAATCGCCGAGCTCGCTTGGGTGACCAGGGCCTTATTCACGGAAACGTAGGCTGTTCCGTCGCCAAATTTTTCGTTCAACCGGGCTGCGGACTGCTCGACGTGCTCTTTGGCTTTGCCGATGGTTCCGTTGGTGTAGATCGGGAAGGTCAGTTCGGGACCGATATAGGAGTAGGCAACGGTCTTCGCGCCATCGGCCAGCACACCGGCGTCCGACAGGGCGTTCATCCACATTTCCCAGTCCTCACCGCCCATCACTTTTACGGTGTTATCGATCTCCTGCTGCTCTGCCTGTTCGATGGAAATTTCGAAAACTTCGCCGCTGTCAGTGTTCACCGTTTTCTGGGTGTAGGATTGTCCGATTGGCTTCAGGACGGAAGAATACGTTTCCCCATCGGTAGGATCGGTTCTTCTCGGTGAGGCTAGGCTGTAGACAACCATATCGATCTGGCCGAGATCGGCTTTAATGGTTTCGATCACCTGATCCTTCATTTCGTTGGAAAAGGCATCGCCGTTGAAACTTTTTGCATATAGGCCTGCCTCTTTTGCTGCCTTTTCGAAAGCGACTGAATTGTACCAGCCAGCACTGGCAGTTCTTTTCTCCGTTCCCGGTTTTTCGAAAAAGACTCCAATCGTGGATGCACCTCCGGCGAAGGCAGGCACGATGCGGGAAGCAAGTCCGTAGCCAGTGGAGGATCCAATGACGAGGACATTCTTCGGCGGCGAAGCCAACTCGCCTTTGGACTTCACGTAATCAATCTGGGATTGAACATTGGCAGCACATCCGTCCGGATGCGCAGTGGTGCAAATGAATCCGCGAGTTCTCGGTTTGATGATCATGATAGGAAAAACGTTTCAGTCAGTTCGTGATTAGGACAGAAATAGGGCCCGCAGTTAAGAGCAAACCGAAGAAAGCCGCAACGGGAAACGTTTTGAACCCGTCTTTTCATAAATCGTCATTTCGACTGAGCCTGCGAGGGAGAAATCTCGCGCAGGCCGATACGCTGGTCCCCTACAAATGATGAAGGTCAAGGGTGTTGGCCACCCAAAATAACAAAGTAACCCATCACGCACCCGCGAGATTCCTCCTCACTTCGTTTGTCGGAATGACGATGCTTTTCGA
>JAHDCN010000330.1:0-2151 GCA_020629815.1 Verrucomicrobiota bacterium | reverse complement strand
GACTCAACCCTGTTAGGTTGCTCACTGGGCGACTCGCAGACTTCCTCAAATCGGTGGCGGAGGGAATTGGGAATCACCGCACTGATCAGGATGTCGTTGCCCTCATATTCCTGAGTGACGATTTTTCCTTCCCGGTGCAACAGCGCCACCAGATCCTGTCGAGCTTGAGGAATGCGCAACTGCAGTCGACAAACCCGATCCACCAGCATCTCGTTCAGCTTGCCCATCAACTGGTCAATGCCTTCGTTCTCAATCACAGAGATCAGCACAGCATTGTTGTCGAAATGATTGCGCAATTCATGCAACCGGTCCGGATCGTCTTTCACCAGGTCGATCTTATTCAGCACAATGATGGTTGGCTTATCCGCAGCGCCCAACTCATCGAGGACGGTGACGGTGGTTTCGTAAAAAGAAAAAATCTCCGGTGAACTCGCATCGAGAACATGCACCAGGAAGTCAGCCAAAATTGCCTCTTCCAGGGTTGCCTTAAAGGCCTCCACCAATCGGTGCGGCAAGTTGCGGACGAATCCCACCGTATCCGTGAGTAGAAGTTCCTGCCCGTCGGGCAAATCGATGCGGCGGGTAGTCGGATCAAGGGTAGCGAACAATTTGTCTTCGGCGTAGACCTCGGATCCGGCGAGCAAGTTGAGGAGCGAACTCTTGCCGGCATTGGTGTAGCCCACGATTGATGCCTGCGGCACGCCTTCATCCATCCGCTGCTTGCGCTGGGTGTGGCGATTTTTTCGAACGGCTTCCAGCTCTTTCTTGATCGCGTCGATTTTCTTGCGCGCCAGACGACGATCGACTTCGATCTGTTGCTCCCCTTCACCACGCGAAGCTCCTTTTCCGCCGCCGCCTCCACCGCCCTGACGATCAAGGTGAGACCACATCTTGGCCAGACGCGGCAGGGAATATTGCATGCGCGCTAACTGCACTTGCAGCGTGGCTTCCTTGGTTTGCGCGCGGCGCTGGAAAATATCGAGAATCACTTCTTCGCGATCAATCACCGTGATGTTGCCTTCCTCTTCCCACGCGCGTTGCTGCATTGGCGAGAGCTCGTTATCGAAAACGATGCAATCACATTCGAGATCCACCGCTTCGTCGATCAGCTCTTCACACTTTCCGGTTCCGGTCAGGTAGCGGGTGTTTTTTTTGCGCACAAACACGCAGGCCGAGCCGACGATGCCAATCCCCAGTGATTTCACCAGCTCGTGAAGTTCCTCCAACAGGCTCTCCGCCTGCTCGACTTCCGCTCGATCAAAGTACACACCAATCAGAAAGGCGCGCTCGACCATCTGCGGTCTCTCCCGGGTATCAAACATAGGGCGACAGGGTAAATCATTCGGCGGGAAATGGGAGCGAAAATCCTGATTGGCAAATCCCGCAATCCGTTCACCTTTTCCCATGTCATTCGACGAACCAGTTATCCGCCGCGGCACCGGCTCACTAAAGTGGGACCTCCGGCCCAATCTCGATCCCTACTGGGTGGCGGATATGGATTTCATTTCGCCACCGGAAGTCATCGAGGCCCTGCAATCGCGGGTAGCTCAGGGCGTCTTCGGCTATGCGACGCCTCACGATGGAATCAACGAAGCGGTGCTCGATTATTTGGATCGGCGTTTCGACGTGACGGTTCCTCAGCGCAACATCGTGCACCTCGGCGGATTGGTTCCGGCCTTGTCGCTTGCCGCGCGCGGATTCGGCGAACCGGGCGATGCGCTGATGACTGGTTCTCCGGTGTATCCTCCGTTTCTCGATGTTGCCCACGATGCGCAGATGGAAACCATTGCGATCCCGCATGTGGAGATCGAAGGCAGCTGGACTTTCGACTGGGAAGCGATGGAAGCGTCGGTGACGGAAAAAACCAGACTCTTCCTTCTGTGCAGCCCACAAAACCCGCTGGGTCGTTGTTTTTCCCGCGAAGAAATCGAGCAAGTCGCCCGCTTTTGTCAGCGCCATGAACTGTTGTTGGTGTCGGATGAGATCCACTGCGACCTGATTCTGGACGAGGCAAAGACTCCGTTCTTCAGTGCGCTCAATTTGGACGAAGAATTTCACGAGAACCTCATCGTCCTGCTTTCGCCTTCGAAAACCTACAACATCGCCGGCCTGGGCTACGCCTACGCCGTGATCCGCAACGACGCGGTGCGC
>JAHDCN010000329.1 GCA_020629815.1 Verrucomicrobiota bacterium | reverse complement strand
GAATCAGTTGAAGAAAACGCGGAAGCGATTACCGAAAGCAGATAATTTTGTAACGAGCGACTCAGGAGGGTCGCTTCACTGTTAAATTTCCAATCTTAACACCCTTGTCATCGTGAAAAATATGGATCGAACTTCGTGGATAGTAGTGATCGTGTGTACGATCCTATTGTTCGTGTGGGGCCAACACAGTGCGAAGCAGGCTGCTAAACAGGCAGAATTACGTCGTGCCGCAGAAGCGGAAAAGGCAAAACAAGAGCAGGTGGAAAAGCCGGCTACGGAGCAAACGGCAACCACCGCCGATCCCGCAGCCTCGGATCAACCTGGAGCCGCCCCAGCGGTTGACGCAGTAGCCGAAAAGAAAGTCGTTCTCGAGAATGAATTTCTACGGGTAAACCTTTCCAACAAAGGTGCCGGTATTGTTTCCTCCGAGTTAAAGAAGCATGACTTGGTGTTGAAACAGGAGGAACCGAAGGTGGCTATCAACGAAACCGCCAGCAACCCAATCGGTGCGCTTTCTAACGGCCCGGGCCAATTCGACGCCAGCGTATGGGAGCTCAAGGCACAGGGGCAAAACAGTGTAACTTTCGCCACGGACACACCGGAGAAACTCCATATAGAGAAGACCTTCAGCCTTCCAGCAGATGCCGCCGAACCCCACGAAATCAGTTTAGAAATCACGGTCCGCAATGATTCCGGGACCGCTCTGCAAACCGGCCGACGATTTCTCTACATTGGATCGGCTGCACCGTTGCATTTCAATGAGTGGTCGATGCAAATCGGCTTTTACTGGATGGATGGGCAGAACAATTTCGAATACGAAACGGTAGACCATTTTGGCGGCAGAAAGATTCTCGGTATTTTCGGAAAGAACAAGATTCCCCATGATGAGTTCTCCATCGAGAGCCTGAGCTGGGCCGGGGTAAATGATCAGTATTTCACTACCACGATTGAACCGGAAAACTCCTATCCGGCAACCCTCTGGGCCAGCCGGTTCCCTATCGTCATCGATGGCGATGAGGAGAAGTCTCTGAAAAAGCGCATGAGTGCTTCACAGGCTGCCATCAGCCTTCAGGACATCGCCATGAATCCCGGCGACCAAACGACTCTGCGCTACAAAATTTACACAGGCCCGAAAGAGTATTCCCGCGTCAGTGCCTACGACGACGGCCGGAAGCGGCTGATGAACTACGACGAAATCCCGATTTTCGGATGGCTGTTCGGCTGGGCGATTAAGCCGTTAGCTTCCTGGTTGATTATCGGGCTGACCTTTGTGCAGGCAAAAGTCGGCAGCTGGGGCATCGCGATTATCCTGGTGACAGTCGTCATTCGTCTATTGATCTGGCCAATTTACGCCAAGTCAGCGCGCAGCATGAAGCGGATGTCGAAACTGACTCCGATGATGCAGAAGATCCGGGAGAAGTATGCGGACGATCCGCAAAAAATGAATCAGGAGACGATGGCTCTGTATCGGAAATATCAGATCAATCCTCTCGGAGGCTGTCTGCCGATGTTCATCCAGTTGCCGGTATTCCTGGCCTTCTACCGGATGTTGTGGAGTGCAGTCGAGCTGCGTCACGAATCCTTCCTCTGGGTGAAGGATCTGGCTATGCCGGACACTTTATTCACTATCCCCGGAATCGACCTGCCGTTTAATCTGCTACCGATTCTGATGGCGGTGACCACCTTTATCCAGATGGCGATCACGCCGAAAACCGGAGACAAGACTCAGCAAATGATCTTCATGCTGATGCCCTTCATGTTCCTGTTTATCTGCTACAACTTTGCTTCTGCGCTGTCGCTCTACTGGACCACTTCCAACCTGTTCTCGATTCTGCAAACGTGGATCATGAACAAGATTCCGGAGCCGGAATTGAAAGAGCGGACCGGTCCGGAGAAGAAAGGATTTTTCCAAAAGTTGCAGGAACAGGCAGAAGCCCAGCAAAAGCTGCGCGAGCAGCAAAAAGCAGGCGGAGGAGCCGCCCCGGGCAATCGTACAAAGCTGGCCAGCGAGCGCGGTGAGCGTCATACGAAGTCAAAGCGGAAAAAAAAGCGTTGATCCGCGCGCAAAAAAATCATTTCTTTAGGGCCGGTTTCAACCAATCGCACAACTATGGATCATTTGGAAACAGGTCAGGAAGTTCTCGACACCATTCTCGGCTATCTTGGATTTCCGGTATCAGTGGAAATCGACCGGGAGAAAAACAGCCTGAACGTAGCTACCAGTGACGCAAAATTACTGATCGGTCACCACGGGGAGCGGCTCGATGACATCCAGTATCTTACCAATCGGATCGTTGCTGACCGACTGGGTAAAGGAGCAAAGAAGTTCCGTGTAGACGTGGATAACTACCGCGCCACTCAGGAGCATCGCATGATTGAAGAGGCGGAAGCAGCAGCAGCGCGCGTTGTCGCTTCCGGAAAAGGAGCAAAACTTCCACCGATGAATTCCTATCAACGGCGGCTGATTCACAATCATTTCAAGAATCACCCTGATGTGAAGACCTGGTCACCGGAAGACAACGCACGGTTGAAGAGAATTTCGATCGTGCTCAAAGACCAGGACTAAAAGGACAGACTTGGTCTGCCTCGAAATAAATCATTTGTAAACTGCGTATTTTGTGGTAAGCGAGGGTGAGTCAGTGGATTGATCAATCAATCTCTGGCCAACGTTCCTGATTTTTTTAACCGATTGAGGTTCTACGCAGAAAAATGCCCGGCTCGAGCGATTCCAGTAAGATTGTCGAGTTCCCCGGTCCCGCAGCGGCACCGGCGGCTAAACCTGCGCGCCCCGGATTCGGTTCCATTGATATGAGAAGTGATCTAGTTGAAGAGGCATCCAAGATTATTCCCGAGCCACCGACCCTGATTAATCTGGTTTCGGCAAGGGTAAAGCAGTTAAACACAGGCCGCCCCGCTCTAGTAAAGACCGATCACCGGATGGGTGCTGCAGACATCGCCCTGAGCGAAATCATCGAGGGAAAAATCACTCCCGAAGGTGAAGAGGCGGAATAATCGGCCTCGGCTGACGGCTGACTTCCAAGCCCCCGCATGCAGCATTCAAAAGCTTCCACACGGGGAAGCTTCCTTACCTTTGGTCACCTGTCTTCGAACAAGTGCAACTGAGAAGGATTCTCTGTCTTCGGTTCAGTCGATAGAATTCCCTGCCAAAAGATATACACGGTGAATCCAAGCAGGGCGACGGTCAGCAACAAGAACCACAAAGTCATCGAAAACAGACTGAAACCCCGTTTCGGACGTGATTTCGAAAGCGGCACACCTCTCGGAAGTCCGTGAACTGGACTTTTTTCCACCGGCTCATCAGGAATTGCTTCCGAGGCTAACAGCACTGTCGCACCAAAACCTCCCCCGGAATTTTGCATATCCGATGCTTCTTCCGGTTCCTCCCCGCCAACGGTTACGGTATCGTAAGAGTCAGGATTTATCGTAAACGGCAATACAAGATCTTCCGCGGCTTCCCCATCGGAACCTGACTGTTTCGGCAACTCAGGGAGTGAAGGATGCTCCTGCTCTTCCGGTTCGTCGTCGTCTTCCTCCTCCTGAATCTTCGGCTCTTCGGTTTCGATTTCTTCC
>JAHDCN010000328.1 GCA_020629815.1 Verrucomicrobiota bacterium | reverse complement strand
CCGCCCTGCTCCAGAAATCGGGATATCTCCAGCTCAGAAAAACCGAGCCAGACATCAGCATACAGTTCCCGGGCATCTTCGAACTGATGCTTCAGTAGATCCAGAATAACAATCTTCCCACCGGGTTTCAAAATACGGTAGGCAGATTCGATCGCCCGCTTCGGCTTCTCGGCATGATGCAGCGCCTGAGAGAAAAACGCCATATCTACCGATTGATCTTCGATGGGCGGATTCTCCAAATCGCCCACGCGGTATTCCAAATTCGTGAAGCCATTCTCTTTTGCCGTGAGAGTTCCGAACTCCACCATCTTCTCTGAATTATCAATCGCGATCACCTTTTCGGCACGCTGTGCCAGCAACTGAGAAAAAGTTCCCTCCCCCGCGCCAAGATCGGCAATCACCAAAGGCGGTAGGAGCTTCAGAAGAGACTCGCCCAGCGACTTCCAGGATCGCCCCGGAACGTACGTTTTCCCAAATTTCCCCGCCAACTCATCGAAATACGCGCGCGAGCGGTCACGACGTTTTTTCAAAGCCAACTCCAGGGCAGCAAGATCATCCTTTGACTCTTCCAGCTCTTCAGCCGCGAGGGAAATCGTTTGCAGCAAACTCTCGTTTACCGTTTCCCCCGAGTCCGCCGGAGGGCCGAATGCATAAATACTGTGCTTTCCGGACCGTGTGTCCGAAACCAAACCCGCACGCTTCAGTTGTGACAAATGGGAGGAAATGCGCGACTGACCCATGCCCAAAACTTCCTGCAATTCCACCACAGACAGCTGTTCACGCTGCAGCAAATTCAGGATGCGCACCCGGGTCACATCACCGAGCAGACGCAGAGTTTTTACCATTGACGCCATAGAATTCGGGAATAACCTATCAACGTATCAAGATTTATCAATACGAACCAAATGGCTAACTCTTATATTTTCTCATCCGAGTCCGTTACCGAAGGTCATCCAGACAAAGTCTGCGATACCATTTCTGACTCTATCGTGGATGCCTGTTTCGCACAGGATACAGCGTCTCGTGTCGCTTGTGAAACCCTCGTGAAAGACAACATCGTTGTTCTCGGTGGGGAAATCACCACCGCAGCTGACTTTGACTACCGTGAAGTCGTTAAGGAGGCAATCGAGTTCATCGGTTACACCAACGACGATTGCAAATTCAACGCATCGAACTTCTTTTTCACCAACGCCCTCGGCCAGCAGTCTCCGGACATCGCTCAGGGTGTAGACGCCGAAGCAGCAGCTGACAAAGGCACTGAAGAGCAAGGTGCCGGTGACCAGGGAATCATGTTCGGTTACGCCGTTCGTGAGACCGAATCACTGATGCCCGCTCCCATCGCTCTTTCCCACCAGCTGGGTAAAGCGCTGACCGATCTGCGCAAAAGCGGCAAGCACACCTGGCTGCGTCCCGATTCCAAAACTCAGGTTTCGATCGAGTATGTAGACGGCAAACCGAACCGCATCACTGCAATCGTGGTTTCTACTCAGCACTCCGCTGACATCACTACACAGGAAATTCGCGACATTCTGAAAAAGGATCTCATCGAAGCCGAGATCTCCGGCGACCTCCTGACCGACGACACCGAATACCTGATCAACCCGACCGGGTTGTTCGTAATCGGTGGACCGGAAGGTGACTGCGGTCTGACTGGACGGAAAATTATCGTTGATACTTACGGTGGCATGGGCCGTCACGGTGGTGGTGCTTTCTCCGGAAAAGATCCAAGTAAAGTTGACCGCTCCGCCGCTTACATGGGCCGCTACGTAGCGAAAAACATCGTGGCTTCCGGCGTTGCCGATCGTTGCGAACTGCAACTCGCCTACGCGATCGGTCACCCCGATCCAGTGAGTGTTCACGTTGATACCTTCGGCACCAACCAGGTCGACGAAGCGAAAATCGTCGATGCAGTGAAAGAAGTTTTCTCGTTCAAACCAGCCGACTTCATCGACCAGCTGAATCTACTTCGCCCAATCTATCGCGAGACTACCAACTACGGTCACTTCGGTCGTGAAGACAATCTCGACGCCCTGACTTGGGAGAAAACCGACAAGGCTGATGCGATTAAGAGCATCCTGAGCTAATTCGAACTCGTAACCGCCCGCGAAACTCCTGACTCAACCCTGTTAGGTCGATGACTCAACAGGGTTAGGTCCCGGACCTAACAGGGTACAATCACAATTTAAAAACCAAATAATACCATGGCAGCTGTCATAGAAGAAAAAGAAGACTACAAAGTCGCCGATATTTCTCTGGCCGACTTCGGTCGCAAAGAAATCGAAATCGCCGAGCAGGAAATGCCCGGCCTGATGGAAACCCGTCGCAAGTACGCACCCGAAAAACCACTCGCTGGTGTGCGCGTGATGGGTTCACTTCACATGACGATCCAGACTGCCGTTCTGATCGAGACACTCGTTGATCTCGGTGCTGACGTTCGCTGGTGCAGTTGTAATATTTTCTCCACACAGGATCACGCTGCAGCAGCGATTGCGGCAGCTGGAATTCCTGTGTTTGCCTGGAAAGGCGAGACTCTCGAAGAATACTGGGAGTGCACCCTGAGTGCTCTGACCTGGCCCGACGGATCCGGCCCTGAGCTGATCGTTGACGATGGTGGCGACGCGACTCTTTTGATCCACAAAGGTGCTGAGCTTGAAGAGGGAGACCGCTCCTTCGTTGACGGCGAAGCCGGTAGCGAAGAAGAGGAAGTCATCCAGAATCTGCTCAAGCGCGTGCTCGAAGAGACACCGACTAAGTGGAATGACTACATGAAAGACTGGCGCGGTGTTTCCGAGGAAACCACCACCGGTGTTCACCGTCTTTACCAAATGTCCGAAGCCGGAAAACTTCGTGTTCCTGCCATCAACGTGAACGATTCCGTGACCAAGTCCAAGTTCGACAACCTCTATGGCTGTCGGGAGTCACTGGTCGATGGCATCAAGCGTGCTACCGACGTAATGATCGCCGGTAAAGTGGCAGTTGTTTGCGGATACGGTGATGTAGGCAAAGGCTGTGCTCAGACTCTCGAAGGTCTCGGCGCGCAAATCGTTGTTACCGAAATCGATCCAATCTGTGCTCTGCAGGCTGCGATGGAGGGCTACCGCGTTCTTCCTATCGAAGACACTCTCGGTTGGGCTGATATTTACGTTACTACTACTGGTAACAAAGACATCATCCGCCTCGAGCACATGAAGGCGATGAAGGATCAGGCCATCGTTTGTAACATCGGTCACTTCGACAACGAGATCGAAGTCGCTGCTTTGAACAACATGGAAGGCGTGAAAAAAGAGCAGATCAAACCTCAGGTTGATCGCTACACTTTCCCGGATGGAAATCAGATTTTCATGCTGGCCGAAGGTCGTCTGGTGAACCTCGGTTGTGCGACTGGTCACCCAAGCTTCGTGATGTCGAACAGCTTCACCAACCAAACTCTGGCGCAGATCGATCTTTGGAAAAACAAAGACGCCTACGCACCCGGTGTTTACGTGTTGCCGAAGAAGCTCGACGAAGAAGTCGCCCGACTTCACCTCGACAAGATCGGCGCCAAGCTGACGACTCTCACCAAGGATCAAGCCGACTACATTGGCGTTCCCGT
>JAHDCN010000327.1 GCA_020629815.1 Verrucomicrobiota bacterium | reverse complement strand
CAGACGCCCGCAAGGGCAGCTGCTGACGTCGAGGTCATGCTCCACGGTTCCTCCTAACCCGGCGTCAGCAGCGATACCCCCCTCCTGGCGGAGATGAGGATGCTCCAGTTCCTCCAAGGGAGAATACACCCTTTCTCGCAACTCGTTACAGAATCTCTGTGATTTTTCTGTTCCGGGGCAGTTTCTCTTTGCCGACAATCCGGTTCTCCTTACAATGAATGGCCCTCTTTTCCGTGTCCTGTCATGCCCACCGATCCGTTCATTCACCTGCACCTGCACACCGAATATTCCACCCTCGACGGAGCGGTCCGGATCAAGGACCTGATGAAGAAGGCTCAGCGCTGCAAGATGCCTGCGGTGGCGATGACCGATCACGGCAATGTCTACGGCGCGATCGAATTTTACAAGGCAGCGAAAAAAGCGGATATCAAACCGATCATCGGCTGTGAGATGTATCTCACCCCTCCGGGCACCCGGATGACGGATAAGAAATCCAAGCCGGTGACTGTTTTCGGTAACAAAGAGGTCAAGAAGCGCCGCAACTCCCACCTCACGCTGCTGGCACAAAACGAGACTGGCTACGAGAACCTGATGAAGCTGGTCAGTATGGGCCATCTCGAGGGTATGTACTACAAGCCGCGCATCGATAAAGAAGCCCTCAGTGAACATTCAGACGGATTGATCTGCATGAGTGGCTGTATCATCGGAGAAGTGAATCAGCTGATTCAAAACGAAGATCTGGATGGTGCTCGCAAAAGCATTGGAGAATTCATCGATATTTTCGGCAAAGACCGGTTCTTTCTGGAAATGCACGACCACGGCTACGAGTCGCAGGCTCTGTGCAATCGACAGATGATCGAGTTCGGCAAAGAATTTGATCTGGGCCTGGTCGCCGCCAACGACGTTCACTTTCTCAACCAGAAAGACCACGAAGCGCACGATGCCATGATCTGCATCGGCACCGGTTCTCTACTGATGGATGAAAACCGGATGCGCTACTCGCCGGAGGTGTATTTCAAGACCACCGCCGAGATGAGCCGGTTGTTCAAGGAAACGCCGGAGGCGATCAAGAACACCTATCACATCGCCGAGATGATCGATCTGGATATCCATCTCGATTCCACCAGCTCGGCCAAATATCCGCAGTTCGACTCGCCCGACGGCAGCCCGCGCGAAGCCTACTTTCGCAAAGTCTGCTTCGACGGTTTGAAAGACCGCTACGGCGACCGCGCCGAGACCGATAAGGAATTGCGCGAACGTCTCGACTACGAGATCGGCATCATGGAAAACATGGGCTTCGTGTCCTACTTCCTGATCACCTGGGACTTCGTAAAATGGGCCAAAGACAACCAGGTTCCTGTCGGCCCGGGCCGTGGTTCAGCGGCCGGTTCGCTGGTCGCCTATGTCCTGGAAATCACCGATCTTTGTCCGCTGCGCTTCGGGCTGATCTTTGAGCGTTTCCTCAATCCGGAACGTGTGTCTCCTCCCGATATTGATATCGATTTCTGTCAGACCCGGCGACCCGAAGTAATCGACTACGTTCGGGAGAAATACGGGGAACGCGCCGTGGCGCACATCATTACCTTCGGTACTCTCGGGGCGAAAAGTGTGGTCCGCGATGTGAACCGCGTGATGGGGCTCAGCTTTTCGGAAGGCGACCGGATCGCCAAGATGATTCCCAATGAGCTGAACATTACCCTCGCCGAAGCCCGCAAAAAGAATCCCGAGCTCAAGGAGGAGTTGGAGAACAATCAGACCCTCGCCGAGCTGTGGCGGTATTCGATTTTCCTCGAAGGTCTGACTCGCGGCACCGGTGTCCACGCGGCGGGTGTCGTGATCGGCGACTGCGATCTCACCCACTACGTGCCCCTGGTGCGCGCCAAAGAGGGCGAGGTCACCACGCAGTATGCGATGAAGCCGCTGACCGACCTCGGCATGCTGAAGATGGACTTCCTCGGTCTGAAAACCCTGACCGTGATTCAGGACGCCGTCGATCTGATCCACCTGCATACCCCCGACTACACCGTCGATGCCACCGAGCTCGACGACCGCGATACCTTTGAGCTGCTAAACCGCGGCGAAACCACTGGTGTGTTCCAGTTGGAATCCGGTGGAATGATGAACCTCTGTCGACAGTTCGACGTCAACCGGATCGAAGACATCATCGCCTTGATCGCCCTGTATCGTCCCGGCCCGATGGACCTCATCCCCGATTTCATTGATCGGAAAAAAGGGAAGAAAAAGGTCGAGTATCTCCACCCGTTGCTCGAAGAGGCCAGTGAGGAAACCTACGGTATTCTCATTTATCAGGAGCAGGTGCAGCGCGCCGCCAACCTGCTCGCCGGCTACTCACTCGGTGACGCTGACCTTCTCCGTCGTGCGATGGGTAAAAAGGATCCGGCGGAAATGGCCAAGCAGCGTTCCATCTTCGTCGATGGCTGTAAAAACGTGAACCAGATCCCCGACAAGCAGGCCAACGACATCTTCGACTTGCTGGAGAAATTTGCGGGCTACGGTTTCAACAAATCCCACTCCGCCGCCTACGGCCTGATCAGTTACCAGACTGCCAATCTCAAGGCCAATTACCCGGTCGAGTTCATGGCCGCCCTGCTCAGTAACGAGATCAACAACACCGACAAGATCTCCGTGTTCGTTGCCGAGTGTCAGCGCATGGGTATCCAGATTTACGCCCCCGATGTGAACCGCAGCTCCTTGAAGTTTGCTCCGGAAAATACACCCGACCAGCAGGGCATCCGCTTTGGTCTCGCCGCAGTGAAAAACGTCGGCGGCAAGGCCATGGCCACCGCCATCAAAGAACGTGAAGCCAACGGCCCGTTTGCCTCCATGGAAGACTTCGCAAGTCGACTCGATACCAAGGTGGTGAACCGCAAGATTCTGGAAAACTTGATCAAGGCCGGGGCATTCGATTTTACCGGCGAACGCCGCGACGAATTGTTCTCCCGTGTCGGCCAGGTCATTGCCGGGTCCAGCGCCTCGCACAAAGACCGCGCCTCTGGCCAGACTTCCATGTTCGACATGAACGAACTGATGGGTGCCGCGCCGCCACCCGACATCGACGAAGAAGACAAGGTCGAGTGGAACCAGCGCGAATACCTGTCGCACGAAAAAGACCTGCTCGGATTCTACGTCACTGGTCACCCGCTCGACGAGCACCGTGGCGTGATCGAAAACGGCAGCTATCAAAAACTCGGCGATTTGCAGCAACTCAAGCCCGGCAAAAAGACCTACACCTTTGCCGGCCTGATCAGTGAAGCCACCGTCAAATACACCAAGCGCGACAGCAAACCCTTCGCCATTTTGCTGGTCGAAGATTTCACCGGATCGACCGAGGCCATGGTCTGGAGCGAAGCCTACGCCAAATTCAATCACATCCTGGAAAAGGGCAAAGCCGTCACCCTGAAAGCGAAAGTCGATCAGGACAGTCGGACCGAAACCAATCGCCTCACCGCCGAAGAAATTGGCGAGCTCGAGCGCGACAAAGAACCCTATCAAATGCCCGAGCCGACGACCCAACAGGGTATGGTCAATGACCCAACAGGGTTAGGTCAGGCACCCAACCCTGTTCACTCCAATGGAAACGGCAACGG
>JAHDCN010000326.1:1864-3635 GCA_020629815.1 Verrucomicrobiota bacterium | reverse complement strand
TTGGGTTTCTCGTTCGCATCGAGGCTGCCAACAAAGAAACCTACCAAAAGCAGGAAAAGTGTCAGTATGGTTTTCATATAGGTCGAAATTCAGTAGTAAACTAGAGAGTCGGGGGCACCCAATCGGGAATGCCGGTAGAATCGTTTTGTTTGTGATAGTGCTCGTGAAACGGATGTGTCTCAGAAAGAGGCACTCCGTCGTTGATCATCAGCGGGCGGACTTCGTCCCAAAAGGCTTCGTAGGCATCCTTCATTTCGTTCACAATCTCCGGATGATCCGCGGCGATATCCCGATTTTGGGAAGGGTCTTTCTGCATATCGAACAACTCGTTTTCCACGAGTCGATAGCGTTGATTTCTCACGGAAAATTTCTGCCACTTGTAGTCATCCGGATTCTCATTCAGCCCCCACCGGGTCACGTGTTCGAACAGGTAACGATCTTCCCATTTTGGATTCTCTTCGAACATGAGAGGCACTAAGCTTCGTCCTTCGATCTTGAGTTCCCCGGGGAGGTCAATGCCAGCCAACTCAGCGAAAGTCGGCAGGATATCCAGACAACTGGCGATCGTGTCTATGGTTCTGCCCTCTTTGAATTTTCCATCCCAGCGCACAAAGAACGGCGCGCGAACTCCACCTTCATGAACCGTGCCTTTCAACCCGGACATCTCCGCGTTGTAGCTCATCATCGGTTTCCCCTCCTTGTCTTTACCCAGTTCGATTTGCGGTCTGCCATCGAAGCCGGTAAGCCCACATCCGCCCCGGGTCATACCATTGTCCGAAGTGAAGATCACGATGGTGTCTTCCATCAAATCCCACTCTTCCAGCTTCTCAAACATCCGACCGAGGTTCTCGTCGACGTGCTCGATCATCCCATAAAACCCGGCTGGCTTAGGATCGAAGCCGAGGTTCTCGAAATACTGTTGATACTCCGGTGGAGCAATGAACGGTGAATGAGGAGCGTTAGTGGAAAGGTAGGCAAAGAATGGCTGCTGCTCCTCCTTCACCTTTTGAATCCAGCCCAGTGTGGCCAGAAACAAGGTGTCGGTGCAGTATCCCTTCGACTTCACGAACTTGTCATTGTGTTTGAAAACCGTGTCGAAATACTTATTCCCGGGTACATCCGCACAGGAACCTTTGTATTTCTGGCCAATGCCTCCAGCTCCGTGAATGAATACTTCATCGAACCCGCGATTCTCCGGCTGATAAGGATCTTCATCACCCAGGTGCCACTTGCCGAAAACTCCTGAAGTATACCCTGCCTTTTTCAAAACCTGCGGCAATGTTGTTGCCTTGAGATTCAGTCGCTCGCGTTCGAGAATGGTGTGGGTCACGCCATTTCGAATCGCGTGATTTCCCGTCATGATACCCGCCCGGCTCGGGGCACAAGTTGACCCCATATAGAAACGATCAAAGCGGATCGACTTCTGATACATGTCATCCATGTGAGGAGTCCGAATCCACGGATGCCCATGTGCCCCAACCGGCGCATACCCCTGATCGTCGGTCATGACGAGAATGATATTGGGCGGCTTAGCGAACGCAGTAAATGAGAGGCTGCAACTGAGTAGCAGGAAAATCAAAGTCTGTAGTCGATTCATAGGTGTGGTAAAAATGAATTAAGGTCGATAGGAACGATGAATCGCCCGGATTTCGCGGTGATTGAGCGCCTTGTTCCAAACGATAAATTCATCCATCCGACCAACGAAATTTCGCAGGGGACGGGGCTTGCCATTCGGAGCGGCAAGCGGCACGGACCAGTTGCCGATATCACC
>JAHDCN010000326.1:0-1764 GCA_020629815.1 Verrucomicrobiota bacterium | reverse complement strand
AGAATCGACCCGAACCCAGGCCATCATGGTGAGTTCGGTAAACTCGCCGGGGATATTGACTCGGATCCGATCACCGGGGTGATTGAACTCCAGCGCACCTTTCCCCGGCCAGCGCCCGGTTGCCCATTCACCGCCTACCACAGCACCTTGTGAAACCGATTGATTCTCAAAATCAAAACGAGCCACAATTCGCGGATCATGATTTAGCTTCTCGCCCCAGGCCCGCCAGCGTTCCAGTTTTTGATGATTGGCAGATTCGGCACGCGATTGCACTTCGGAGAAACTTGGATACTCTCCACCGTTCTCTTCAACCGGAAGGGCTTCACCGATAGAACTGATCGCCACGGCCTGCCCACCGACCAAAGATCGCGTGGCCTGATCCGGCGAATGAAGTTCCACCTCACCATCGAATACACGAACGCTGGCCGCGCCGTTGGCCGCCACATCCATACCAAACTCCGTGCCCAAATCGACCAACTCGAACTGTGCCGTGTGAATCGTGAAGCCTTTCGCTTGCTCGGGGACGCGTGCCCGAATCTTGCCTTCAAAACACCGGGCATGATATGGGGAAATCAGTTCCAGGTCCGCCGGTCCTTCCACGATCACCTGAGCGCCGCTGTAAAACTCCAGCTGAACGACTCCCTTCCCAAACTGCATTCGCCCGGGCTCGATTGCCGAACCAGCTGCAATCTCATCCTCCTCTGCCCATTCCACATCAACTGCCCGAGTGAGCCGTGCGATCCCCTGATCAACCGGTTCCTCTTCCGATGCGTCGGGGCGAGAGCCAATCATCCATGCCGTCACTCCCAGTAAAACTACCGCAGCTGCAGCCGGCAACCACGCGACTGCCTTCCGCTTCCAATTGACCGAGTTCGAAGATTTAGCTTTTTCACCACCCGGCTCAGCAACAAAATCGACCATCGCACCAATCGACTCCGCACCGGCTTCATCTTGAAGAAGCGAAGCAATCATCGTGTGGTCGACCAGCTCGGCCAAACGCTCCGGATGATCTTTCGCCAATTCCTGCAGGCGTTCTGCTTCTGCACCTGACAACTCGCCATCGACGGCTTGCTGCAGCAATTTCTGGAATTCAATTTCTTCCGGAGAATCCTTCATAAGGTTTCAGGGGTTTGAGTGAGACGTTTTTCAATACAGGAGCGCAATGCCCCCCGTATCCGGTAAAGAGTTTGCGTAACAGAAGCAACCGACCGCTCAGCAGCCGAAGCCACTTCATTGATCGACTGCTCTTCGAAATAGCGAAGATCCAAAAGACGACGTTGGGCATTGGGAAGGCTCCGCAGGCAATGATCGAGCGCGATTCGGCGATCATCCAGCTGGGCGAAACGATCTTCCGCGACATCAGCGAGCTGAGCGAGAAAGTCGTCATCAAAAACGAAGCGGTTCCGGCCATAAGCGCGCCGTTTATTCAGCACCTTGAACCGGGCAATCTGACTGGCCCAGGCCCAGAAGTTCGTGCCCGGCTCATATTGATCCGCCTTTTCCCACAGCACCTGATTCACATCCTGCAAAAGATCATCCACATCCTCGGGACGAATCAGAAGTGATCGAATGAAACCACGCAGCCGCCCCTGAACCTGCGCAATATGTTGTACAAGTTCAGCTCTTTGCTGGTCTGAAGAAGATTCGGACTCCATGGGGATAAAAAGGGAATGTCTATTGACCTGCTTTCATCAACACCATCTCAGAAAAAATTTCACTGGCCAGTACGCAGGTCGGGGGGCTTTACTGTGGCGTGAAGACTCT
>JAHDCN010000325.1 GCA_020629815.1 Verrucomicrobiota bacterium | reverse complement strand
GCGCCGGGGATTTGCTGCAGAATATTAAGGAGCGGATTCGGAGTTCGGGGTGAGGGGCCTATTCCACCGGGCCGGGGATAATTTAGATTCTCGGATCGAGTTTGAATTCCTGAGTATTACCCACTTCGAGTGCAACGAAATCAGGATGATCCGGATTCACAAGGTAATTAAATTCTCCTGAAGTAATGGCGCTGGGAACACGCAGGATTGCAGATTTCCGGCCAGAGACCCATGCATCTCCCAGTTGCTGCGTGGTTGCTACGAGGATGGGCGCATCCCAACCATTCGGAAGTTCGGAAACATCAACGGCTGTTGAAATCTCAGCCGGAAAGTTCACCGGTATGTATGAGTAAAGACCGTCTATAGTCTCATAGTCATCTGTATGCACGAGCAGCTCGAGAGTGGCAGCAGAGAGGGAACCCGCCAAATAAACCATCCTCGTTCCGATCGAATTCCACCTACCTCCGAATAAGCGCGCCCCTTCACCGGTGAAAGCAGTATCAACAAACTTCGTTTTCGTAATCCGAAAAGCGGTGATGCTCATGAAAAGACACCTTGTTCGATTCGGCCGAGCAAATTTATCACTTCTTTCGCACCGATGTCCGTGTCACAGAACTGCAAAGGAGACTCATTTCCGAGTGCTCTTTTCGGTTTGGAAAACCACTGCCTCGCCTTATCAAGATCCTCAAACACTTCAATTGCCTTCTGAAACGCGGAGGCCACCCGTAGAAGCCGCTCCGATTCGTCAGGATGAAACACCTCGCGACGGGATAAGGTTCTCATGGGAATCCGCATTACTTCACCCAGATCTCTGCTTGAGGATTGCGTAAGCAGCTTCAGTCGATCAAATGCCGCTCGATTGATACCGGAAGTAACTGCTTCGCGAACAAAATCCATCGTTACCATTTTCGGAAGCCGTGCAGTCTGGTGTAGGTTACCAATTATGACAGCGTACCAATAAGCGTTTTGCCCTGAGCTCGACACCACCCAGTCCCACTTCTTTCGAAAAGCGGCATTCACATCCTTGGCGGGCGTCTGATCTGAGATAAAGCAGAGATTAAAATCCCGCGTGGAGGCAGCTTTATTAATAATTGCCATATGGCATTATTTTACCCGCCATGTGGCAGAAAGTCAATTTGGCGATAGTTACGCTTCAAGCCACCCAAATCCCCGCCGCAATACGTGAGTCGTTTCCTGCCGGTGAAGTGGTTGGTTTCTCTTGATGTCGGCAATTTTGAAATTCTGTTTTTTCTGGTTATCTCTGATTGGGCTGTTCTCTTCGCCTGCCTTTGCTGCTCCCATGATTGTCAAAAATGGAGAGCCGGTGGCGGAGATCATCGTCGCGGAGGAGGCGACCCGTTCGGCCCGGCTTGGGGCTACGGAGCTGCAAACCTATCTGGAAAAGATCAGTGGTGCCCGGTTGGCGATTGTTACCGCTGCCTCGGATGATGTGCCGGTCCGGATCTTCGTTGGCGAAAGTGCGGCGGCCCGTGAGGCTGGTGTGACGGCGGACGGATTGACCCGAGACGCATTTCGAATTCGGTCGGGTTCGGACTGGCTTGCGCTGCTTGGAAACGACCTCGATTTTGAACCTCGTGAACCGTGGGCGCGAAGCCACAACGATTGGGCACGGAATAAACAGGCCGAGTGGGAGGAGCTGGCCGGTCATCCCTGGATGAATCCAGTGGGTGCCCATCTGTATCGAAGCTATAATCGACAACTCGGTATGTGGACCTTCGACCACCGAGGTTCGCTGAATGCGGTTTATGCCTTTCTCCGCGACCTCGGTGTGCGCTGGTATATGCCGGGTGAGTTGGGAGAGATCATTCCATCGGCGAAGAGCATCGCCGTACCGAAAATCGACCAAACCGTTACGCCCGAATACGAAGTTCGGTCAGTGAGCCGACCACTGCTTAGCTCGAACGAGATCGAAGATGCAATGTGGTATTTCCGGATAGGGGCGAACCACCAGTATGGCGTTTTACATCACGGGCAGCGGCATATTACGGAGCACCCTGCGCAGCGGGCCGATCATCCGGAATACTATGGAATGCTCGCCAATGGAGAGCGCGACACGCAACGTAAAACGGCTTCGGCCTGTCTTTCTTCCGAAGGATTCTTCCAGGAGATCGTCGCCTTCTCTCGACTCATGTTTGACCACTACGGCGTGCCAGTTGTTTCAGTCATGCCTCACGATGGATTTCAACACTGCCAGTGCGATCTGTGCCGTCCGCAGCAGACTCTGGAACGGGGGCCGGCGGGACTGTCCTCGGATTATGTCTGGAATTTTGTGGTCCGCGTCGCAGATGAATTGAAGAAGACTCATCCCGATCGCAAGATCTTCTGTGGCGCTTATAACAGCTACCGCCTTCCGCCGCTAAAGATCGAAAAGCTACCTGACAATGTCTGGATGCAGATCACCAACGGCCGACCGGTCCGGGACGTGGATGACACAGTGCATGTAGAGGCGACCCGACTGCGCGCGGAGTGGCAGGCGAAAACGGATAATCCTCTGTCCCTTACCCTCAATTACACGCCGTTCACGAATCGCGGCGGCTTCCGCCCGCAGTATTGGCCTCATGTCATTGCGCGGGGAATCCAGGACAGCCACGATGAGATCTGGCGCGAAGATATTTGGCTCTCCAGTGGCAAAGGCGGGCTGCATCATCCGGCGATGGCGCATCTGAATCCCTATGTCATTTCCCGGCTCTGGTGGGATCCGGATCAAAATATTGATACTCTGCTTGCGGAATACTATGCGGATTTCTACGGCCCCGCTGCCAAGTCGATGCAAGCCTTTATCGAATACTGCGAAGTTGAATACGCTCGGCTTGCTACTGATGTCGAAGTCAGTCGGACTGCCCTCCAACTTTTCGACAAAGCCCAGTCTGAAGTCGCGCCCGATACAGCCTACGGCAAACGCATGGCCTTGGTCGATGAATTTCTCACCACCTTCCGGGACCGCTCTGAACAGATGGGAATCGAGCGGCCCGAAGGATTACCCGAGTGTCGCATCATCAGCATGGAAAATGACAAGTGGCGTGAGGCCCGGGAAACGCTGAAACTCGACGGCAAGTTGGATGAGCGTTTCTGGACCGACTACAATCACCCCCGTCCATTGCGCGATTATCGGACGGGGCGTCCCCCTAAGCTTGGTAGCCGTTTCCATGTGCGCTGGTGGAAGGGTAATATCTACTTTGGGATTCGCTGCGAACTTCAGGAAGGCGAAGCGCCCATTATCGGCACCGAAGAAAACAACGACCCCGCTATCTGGCAGGGCGAACATCTCGAGCTACTTATCGAATCCAACCGGCATTCCTACTATCAAATTGTAATCAATCCGGCCGGAGTTTTGATTGATCTGGATCGGGGCGTCGACCGGAAAAACTGGTATGACTGGTCTTCTCAGGCGGAAGTGGCCACCCACATCGGCGAAGGCTACTGGTCAGCGGAATTGCGAATTCCTGTGACCGCTTCGGATGAAGACCCGCTGCATCAGGTTGTTGGCAATCAGCCATTCCAGTCCAAACAACGCGACCTGGATTCCGGTAAAGGAACCAGCCTGTTCTGGCACTTCAACCTGTTCCGCAAACGAAGCGGATCGGAGGACGAAGAAACCAGCTCCTTCTCGCCACTG
>JAHDCN010000324.1:2451-3651 GCA_020629815.1 Verrucomicrobiota bacterium | reverse complement strand
CCTATTCCGATAAGAAGATCGTGCTGATCGCGCGGAGCTTCGTGGTGGGGATTGTGCTGCTTACTTTTATACTGTCGCTACTGCTCAAAGATGTGCAGAACGTATTCGATCTCGCGGTCTGGAGTTTCTCCGGCTTTGCGGCACTGACGTCGCTGGTCTTTACCGCGCTGTATTGGAAAGGCGCAACGAAAGCCGGAGCTTTTGCCTGTGTGATCGTCGTAGCAGTTAGCTGGTTCTTCTTTTTCGCCAAAGCCGGATGGGGCGGTGAATACACTGTCCTCGGTGGTGTGATGCCGGTAGCGATCTGCTTCATCGCCGGATTGGTCGCCATGATTGTGGTTTCCTTGTTCACGAAGAAACCGAGTGAGGAGACGATACGTAAGTTTTTCCCGTAGATCTTGTCAGCGGTTTTTTGACAGGATTAACAAGATTTACAGGATTGATGCAGAGCTAGTGCCTAATTACTAACTGCTAAATACCAACTACTTTTTTAATGACTACAGACGAAGCAAAAGCACAATTGGATGAGCGCGTGCGCGAGATCATCGACTGGCATTTCTCCGAAGAGACCGGCTGTCCTTTCTGGCTGGACTGGATGAAAGACGCCGGCTGGGATCCGCGTGAAGAAGTGAAATGTTATGACGACATCGTGAAGTTTCCTCACTTTCAGGATGAGTGGCTGCGCGATGAAAAGAACGAGCGCTTTGTTCCGAAAGGAATGGGCGGACGTCCGTTCAATGTGTTTGAAACCGGCGGCACTACAGGTCTGCCGAAACAGCGTGTCGGCTGGGATGATTACAAGCATGACTACGAGCAGTTTTCCGACGGCTTGAGTGATGAGTTTTTCCCGAAGGGCGGCAACTGGATCATGGTCGGACCAACCGGTCCTCGTCGTCTGCGTCTTGCGGTTGAGCATTTGGCCAACACTCGTGGCGGAAGTTGTTATCACGTCGATCTCGATCCCCGCTGGGTGAAGCGACTGATCAAGCGCAAGGAGCTGGACCAGGTCGAGCGCTATCAGGCGCATGTGATGTCTCAGGCGGTGGAGATTATTAAGCATCGCGACATCAGCTGTATCTTCACGACACCGAAGCTGCTGGCCTCAATTGGCGAACGGATTTCCATTCCCGGTAACGGCATCAAGGGCTGCTTCTGTGGCGGAACTTCGATGACACCCGAGTATGTGCGCTTTTTGCAGGA
>JAHDCN010000324.1:0-2351 GCA_020629815.1 Verrucomicrobiota bacterium | reverse complement strand
ATGGCAGCACCACACATTCCAATTCTCCGGCAGGGGAAAGTTTATCAGAGTCTGGATGTCCAGACGGTGAACCAGCTGGGCACCGACGATCCGGCGGCGGAGATCAGCTTCGCCTGCGCGGACATGATCAAATACGACATCCTGAAAATGGAGCAGGCCCGCAAGGTTCTGAAGCGGATTCCGAGTCAGGAGCTGGTCGATATCACCAAGAAGGCCGGTGAAATTTTCCTCAACAGCGACCTGCCAATCGGCGTCGATGGCCAGATGCAGTCGCCGGAAGATTATGTGCTTTCTCTGGCAGCTACCAGTGGTCTGCCGCATTCCCTGATCCGAATGAACATGCAGCGGCTTGGCGGAATCTTCGGCGAGATCGATGTGATTTTTCGTGGACTGACTCGCGGTCTGGATTGGGAAGTAATCGACAAGGGCTACGGTGAACAGGGCGGTGCACCTGTTTCTTTTTCCGCGAATACCAATGAGCTGGCCGTGATCCTGCCGAGTAACTCTCCCGCGGTGAATGCGCTGTGGATTCCTTCCATTGCAATGAAGGTGCCAGTGCTGTTGAAGCCCGGCCGCGAAGAGCCCTGGACCCCGTGGCGAATTATCCAGGCTTTCATTAAGGCAGGTTGCCCGCCGGAAGCGTTTTCCCTTTACCCGACCCAGCACGATGGCTCGGGTGCGATCATTCGCCGGGCTGGAAGATGTATGCTTTTCGGTGATGACAGCACGGTGAAGCAATACGAGAACGACGAACGCATCGAAGTGCATGGCACCGGTTACTCCAAGTTCCTGATCGGCGAAGACGAGATCGAAAACTGGGAAAACTACGTCGATACTCTGGTTGAATCGATTTCCGCCAACTCCGGTCGGAGTTGTATCTGCACCTCGACGATCGTCGTTCCCAAGTATGGTGACGAGATTGCTCATGCAGTGGCGAAGAAGTTGAAAGACATCAAGCCTCTGGCCCAAGACGATCCCGAAGCAAAGCTTTCCGGTTTTGCTAATCCGATGTTTGCCGAATGGATTAACGATGCGGTCGAGACCGGTCTAGAATCAGCTGGCGCTACTGACATTCTCAGCGAATACCGTGAAGGTGAGCGATTCCAGGAGCGTGATGGCATGAACTACCTGCAGCCAACGCTGGTTCGCTGTGATTCCTTTGATGAGGATCTGGCGATCCGTGAGTTCCTTTTCCCTTTTGCCAGTGTAGTTGAATGTCCGCAGGCCGAGATGCTGGAGAAAATTGGCCCCTCGCTCGTGGTGACAGCAGTTACCCGGGACATCGAGTGGATCAATCAGCTGTTTGATTGTCCGCACATTGATCGATTGAATATCGGTAACGTGCCGACCAACCGGATCAAGTGGGACCAGCCTCACGAAGGCAACCTTTTCGAATTCCTGTATACGCGCCGATCTTTCCAGATTGCGGAGATTGCGTGAGGCCGTAGGGTCACATCGTTTCTCTCAATCATGCTGGACAAACGGGACAAGCTGGAAAAAATCGCCGAAAGCGCCGCGCTATCCGAGACGCTGTTCTCGATGGAGCACGCTTGCGGCGGAGAGCTGGTTTTCGGTTCGGATTGTCTGGAGTTGATTGGCGAAAAAGCGGTCGAACTGGGCGGCTCGTCTGTCCTGATTGTTACTGACAAGGGAATTGCCAAAACCGGACATCCCGAGCGTGCTGCTGCCTTTGTCAAAGCCCGCGGATTGTCGTGTTCCATTTTCGACGGAGTCAACGAGAACCCCAGCACTGAGGATGTGGCTCAAACGGTAGAGGCCGCCCGCGAAGCGAAAGCTGACCTAATCGTTGGGCTCGGTGGTGGTTCCAGCATGGATACAGCAAAAGGCTGTAATTTCATTCTCACCAACGGTGGGGAAATGAAGGACTATTGGGGTGTGGGCAAAGCGAAGAAAAAGATGCTGCCCTTTATTGCCATCCCGACGACCTCCGGCACCGGTAGCGAATGCCAGAGTTTTGCCCTGATTGCAGATGCCAAGACCCACGCCAAAATGGCTTGCGGTGATATTAAGTCAGCCGCTGCAGTGGCTCTACTCGATCCGAAATTGACCGTGACTCAGCCCTTTGCTGTGACCGCACACACAGGGATCGACGCGATTTCCCATGCGCTGGAAACAGCGGTATGTAATAAGCGAAGCAAGGAATCGCTGGCCTACTCAAAAGCTGCCTGGTGGATGCTGGAAGGCGGTTTTGAAACAGTTCTGAATTCACCCAATGACCTGGTCGCCCGGGCGAAGATGCAATTCGGTGCGGCATTGGCCGGCAATGCGATTGAAAAGTCGATGCTCGGGATCGCCCACTCCTGTGCGAACCCGCTAACGGCGCACTTTGG
>JAHDCN010000323.1:1518-3656 GCA_020629815.1 Verrucomicrobiota bacterium | reverse complement strand
GCTTCCAGGCCACCGTGTTCACTCGGAATCGGATCATTCTCGTAGGAGATGAAAAAGGTTCCTTCGTCCATCTGCACCGCCGCACACAGGTGCAGATCCTCCGGGTTTTCGAATTGCTCTTCTTCCAGTTCGCGGATTGGATAGATTCGATACGTCCCTGACTTTCGGATCCAGGCGACTTCGTCATCATCAATCCAACCAAGATCGTATTTCATCGGAACCGGAATTGGCGCTTCGATTTCGTAAATCCCACCCTTTTCGGATTTCGCAGCACCACCTTCGGAGCCCATGAAGTGATACGGATCATGCCCGCCGGATCCTGCTTGCAGGGGGAACTCCTCATGGCCATAGGCCACTTCGGCATGCCCGACACCGAGGGAATGAAATCCCTCGTGAATCGTTCCCGGCACCCAGATATTGCAAACCCAGGCTTTGCCGTTACCGCCTCGACCGGTTCCCAATCCGCCTGCTCCGAGGTAGGTTTCTTTGGCGATCGTGAAGAAGTGAAAATTGTGATTCTTCGGATGAAGAGTCTCATCTTCCATCTTGCCTGCCACCTCTTCGGTTTTGCCGGAGGCATCGCCGTAGTTGGGATATTTCTCGGAGGGCTCAGGAATTTCAATGACCGGACTGATCGTCCAGCCGAGCTGCAGCCGATTGCGGGATTCCTGACGAATGTACGCCTCGTTCGATTCGATGAATTTTTCGATAATCTCTTCGGAGTCTGCCGACTCAATCCCATCGTTGAATTTCATCCGATAGAAGATCGCCTTCATTTCACCGACAATGGGAACCTGCGGATCGACACCCAAGGGCTTCTCTCCCGGCTGATCAACTTGCCCCGGGGCTCTGGGGGCAAAGTGCTGTTTCAATAGTTTTTGATCTTCTTCGACCAAACTTGAAACCGGCACGTCATAGGTCTTCCCATCCGCTGCCACTAGAGTCACTTTACCGGCTCGCACACCGGTGGCTTTCGCTTTCAGAACCGTATCAGCTTTCGATTTCCACTCTCGCTCTTCCGTCGGCTGAGCCGCGAAGGAAACGAGCGAAATTACCAACAAAAGAGCCACGACAGCAAAAAGAGGGAGAGTTCGGTTCATTAGATTATCATGGTATTACTCAGGGCCTCCCAGTTCACCGGCTGTCATGCGCAATAATTTCCCTGCTAAGCTTTGCTCCTGAAATACAAACGGACCTGCCGGGGCAGGTCCGTTCGGGGATCTTGCTGTTGGGGTTTCAACTTTACTGTTCGCCTACTTTCTTCAGAATCTGCTCGAGCATTTTGCGCTGCTCGGCCTGCTCTTTGCGAATTGCTTTCAGCTCTTTTTTCATCGCAGCGTTTTCTTCGCTCGCTTTCACAAAAGCCGGGCCAACTAGGCTACCGCCTTCCAGCCCGTCCAGATCACCAAGCATTTCATTGAGAATTCCGGAAATGGTCTCGCCCTCTTTAAGGGTCCTCATTTTGCCATCGACTCCGATCATCTGGACTGGCGGAGCCACCTGAATACTGATACCCGCTTGAAGGTCTTCAACACCCTCCATTGCCTTCTTCACTGATTGGTCCAACTCATCCAATCCCTCAATTTTGCTGGTCGTGGTTTTCCCATCTGGACCAATGGTTATGATCTGGCCCGAAGTTTTCACGTCGACATCGATATTCCCTCCCAGCGGCTCAACCTTTAGACCTTTTAAAGCCTTCGAAATCGCATCCGAGATCGACTCACCGTCTTTCAATTCAATGGTCTTCGTTTCGACTGTCGTCGTGACTTTTGATTTCTCTTTTTTCTCCTCTTCAGCCATTGCCAGCCCCGGAAGAGCCAGCGCGGTGAGAGCAATTGATAGGATGTTTGTTTTCTTCATAATAAATTCGATGGGCTATTGGCTCAGGCTGGTGAAGTGACTTACCGGGAACACCAGTTCATCGCCATTTTGTAAAGTCGCGGTGATAAAAGCTGTCTTTCGCTGTGTCGGAATTCCGCTGGTATGCAACTGATTTTCCAACTGCAGCACCGGATGATCCTGCGGCAATGCAATGGGCGGAGACGGCTCCACTGAAACCACAGCTGCCTGATTCTGTTCAACGGAAGGGTTCTGCGGTCTCTTGATCACAACCGCCGCAAGCAAAGCCCCGATCACCA
>JAHDCN010000323.1:0-1418 GCA_020629815.1 Verrucomicrobiota bacterium | reverse complement strand
GGCGAGATCCCGCCACAGTTCCGGTGCTCGATCATCCAGATAGGCCAACGTTTGCCGTTGCTCAGGCAAGTCTGCTTCCCGGTCAATCAAACGCTGTAGTTTTTCAAAATCACGATTCATGATTCAATTCGTTGAGTTGTTTCCGTAGATTCTTCCGCGCCCGGTCGAGGCGGTATTCGAGGGCTTTCGTGGAGATCCCCATTGCTACAGAGATTTTTTTGCAGCTCTCGCTTCGAAGATATTTGCGCTTCAATAATTCGCGATCTTCCTCTGGCAATTGAGTAAGCGCACGACTCAGATGCTCTCGGTTTTCCAAATGTAAAACCCATTCATAAGGGGAGGAAATGGGGGGAATAACTGAACATTGGGGATTGTCCTGTACTGCTTTGGTCAGTCTGCGACGACTACCTTCTTTTCGCCAAAAGTCGGCCACTTTGTGATTCAGCACCTGACGCAACCACGATTTCGGGTTTGCGATCGCCGTCGCTTTTGCAGCAGAAGCCGCGAGCGCGATTTCCTGCAAAATGTCATCTACTGCATCACGATTCGCTGCTCCAATCTTGCTACCAATCACACCGCGAAAGGCTTCGCGATTCTCCTCAAAGATCGCCACACACGACTCAAGGTCGTGAGGTTGCTCAGGTGAGAATGGCACTTGCGACATCAGAAAATTTCAGGTTTCACCTTATAGGTCGCGCGCTGTGGAAAAATCCCTGATCTTTTTTGCAGAAAAGTTTCCGCAAAACTTGTTCCCAGGCGTTTTTCGGAAAAGGGTGCGACACAACCATTTCTATGACCGACCTCGAAATCGCCCGCTCCGCCAATATGCTGCCCATCTCGCAGGTCGCAGAGAAAGTTGATCTCGGTGCAAACGATTTGTATTCATTCGGCCCTCATAAAGCGAAGCTGTCGGACGATTGCCTCAAAAAAATTCAGTCGCGGCCCGATGGAAAACTGATCCTCGTTACGGCGATCAGCCCGACTCCCGCCGGCGAAGGCAAAACCACCACATCGATTGGACTGGGCGACGGGCTGAATGCGATTGGGAAGAAAACGGTCATGGCGCTTCGGGAGCCATCGCTCGGTCCCTGCTTCGGCATGAAGGGCGGCGCAGCCGGCGGCGGCAAGGCTCAAGTCGTCCCGATGGAGGAAATCAATCTTCACTTCACCGGGGACTTTCATGCCATCACCTCCGCGCACAATTTACTCTCGGCTCTGATTGATAATCACATTTACTGGGGCAATGCCCTCGAGATCGACAGTCGCCGTATCACCTGGAAGCGCGTTCTCGATATGAATGACCGGGCGCTTCGGCAAATCACCGTCGGCCAGGGCGGAACCGGAAATGGCTTTCTCCGGGAAGATGGCTTCGATATCACCGTTGCTTCCGAAATCATGGCGATCTTCTGTCTTGCCTC
>JAHDCN010000015.1 GCA_020629815.1 Verrucomicrobiota bacterium | reverse complement strand
CCAGTGTTCGGAGAGGAATTGACCAATGGATTGCATCTACGTTCGCGAGGAGAGCGGTAACGTACATGCATTCCGGAAGTTTTGCATCCGGCTAGTTTAGGAAAAGCAAGAAAGGCGGCAGTACATCCCGCAATTAACTGATCGATTTCGCCTGTTTTTAGTGACAACATTTCTCTGTGAAATTGCTACTCCAAACATTTTGCCGACGCGGATCTCAAATCTTTGCTGCACTCCTTGTTTTTGCCTCACCGGCGTTCAGCCAGGATAAGCCAAACTTCCTCTTCATTCTGGCCGACGACCTCGGCTACATGGATGTGGGCTTTAACAACTCTGCTACCTTTTACGAAACGCCAAATTTGAATGGTCTGGCCGGCAGCGGAATGATTTTCTCTGACTTCTATGCGGCTTCCCAGGTTTGCTCTCCCACCCGGGCGAGCATTATGACCGGCAAATATCCGGCCCGGACCAATACCACCAATTTTTTCAGCGGGCGCCGTCCGGGAAAATTTGATACCGGACATTTTGAGACACAAATGGCGCTGGAAGAGGTGACCGTGGCCGAGGCCTTGAAGGAGGCCAACTACCAAACGTTTTTTGCGGGTAAATGGCATCTCGGTCCGGAGGGTTTTTGGCCCACTGATCAGGGATTCGACATCAACAAAGGGGGAGCAGATAACGGCTTGCCGCGGTCCTACTTTTCACCATACAAAAATGTAAAGAACCTGGAGGCGGGACCGGAGGGTGAGTTTCTCACTGATCGTCTCGCAAGTGAGGCAGCTGATTTTTTGGCCGACGCGGCACAGAGCGATCAACCATTCCTGCTTTACCTGTCTTTTTATTCGGTCCACACCCCGCTTCAGGCTCCGCAGCACTTGATTGATAAATATAAGAAGAAAGCGGAGCAAATGGGACGAACCAATCAGGAAGACAGCTTTGATGTCGGACGGGAGAGGCAGGTTTGGAAAGATGCGAAGGAGCCTCGCAAGATCCGGATTCGTCAGGACCATGCTGTGTATGCTGCGATGGTCGAAAGTCTCGACACGGCTGTCGGCACGGTTTTGAACCAATTGGAGTCTCTCAATTTGAAAGACAATACCGTGGTCTTTTTTATGTCCGACAACGGCGGTGTTTCATCATCAGAAGGGCACCCGACCTCGAATCTACCCCTGCGCGGTGCGAAAGGCTGGATGTATGAAGGAGGGATTCGTGAGCCTGTCGTGATCCGCTGGCCGGGAGTCACGCCTCCGGGCACTGTCTGTGATCGACCCGCGGTGAGCACGGATTTTTACCCTACCATTTTGGAGATTGCAGGAATTTCCGGCAAGCCGGAGCAGCACGAAGACGGTGTGAGTTTGGTGCCGGTGCTGCGCAATCCGTTCGCGAAATTTGATCGGGGCCCGATCTTTTTTCACTATCCGCATTATTCGAATCAGGGAGGGTTCCCTTCCAGTGCCGTGCGCATGGGCGACCTGAAACTCATTCAGGATTTAGAAGATGGGGAGTTTGAGCTCTACAATTTGAAAGATGATATTGCTGAGCATAATAACCTCGCGCAGCTCGAAGAGGCAAAGGTGAAAGAAATGTCTGCGGCACTGGATGCGTGGCGGCGCGAAGTCAAAGCAGAGCCTTTGCAAAAGAGCAGCAAATCCGGCGAACAGCCGCCGAAGCTTTGGTAAAATATGAAGACTCAACCCTGTTCACTCGCTGACCTAACCCTGTTAGGTCAGCGATCATACCCTGTTAGATTGGTGCCTTGTGTCGCGATTGCTATTCTTGTGAGCAGCGTTGCCGGTGCCGATGAAAACTGGCCGCGTCTCCGCGGGGCCAATAACACTGGCGTGATGCAATCGGCCGAGCTGCCGGCACCGGTGAAACAAGATAATATCCTCTGGCAGGTGGACATACCGGGAAAAGGCCACAGCTCACCTGTTGTTTGGGGGGACCGGATTTTTCTACTGACTTCGATTGCCGATGAGCAGCCTTCTTCTGCTCCAACGAAAGGGAAGAAGAAGGGGAGGAAAAAAGGAGCTGGTGCATCGGCTTTTTCCTGGGTGGCTTTGTGCCTCGATCGGGAAACGGGAAAGACTCTTTGGAAAAAGGAATTTCCGAAAAAGAATTTCAAGGGTCATCGCTATAACAGTGCTGCGTCCTCAACACCGGCAGTCGATGAAAAGCGTGTTGTTTTTACCAGGGGCACTGCCGACATGCTGACCATGTTCGCCTTGTCCCCGGAGGATGGGAGCGAACTTTGGTCAACCGATCTGGGTCCGGTAAACGGCGGGCATGGGTATGGGGCGTCGCCGATGCTGCATGGGGATTTGGTGGTGCTGAATAATGACCAGGAAAAACAAAGTGGCAATCTTCTCGCAGTTCACGCCGATACCGGAAAAGTCGCCTGGACGGTTGAGCGACGCAGTCAGCGGATTTCCTATTCTGTTCCTTGTGTTTACGATGACGAAGAGGGTGAGCGTCTGATCTTTACCAATTGGCAGCATGGTTTCACTGCAGTCGATCCGCAGACAGGGAATGTGATCGCCGACAAATCGGTTTTTAACACAGAAACCAATGAGCGCGCTATCAGCTCCCCGGTTATGGCGGGTCCAGATTTGGTGATCGGGACCTGTGGTTTCACTTCAAATCCCAAGCACTGCGTGGCGATGCGATTGGAAGGCAGTGAATGGAAAGAGATTTGGCGTATCGAGAGAAACGTGCCTCACATTCCTTCCGTTTTAGTGGTCGGGGAGTTGGCTTTCCTGATCGATGACTCCGGCATTGGCACCTGCGTGACTGCTGCGACCGGCGAAGAACACTGGCGCGAACGCCTGCCCAACGTGCAGGGCAAGATTTTCGGTTCGCCGGTTTCCGATGGTAGCCACATTTATTTTGTGGATGAAAGCGGAGTGGTTCATTCCATCGCTGCATCGAAAGAATTTCAGCCGGTCGGCCAATTCGAACTGAAAGACGGCTGCCAGACGACTCCGGCGATTTCGCAGGATACTCTGTTTGTACGAAGTGCCTCCAAACTGACTGCCATTCGCTAACAAAACCGATGCGACTTTTACTCATTTGCGCTCTCGCCGTATTTGTCTGTCTGGAATCGCAAGTTTGGGCAGAGGAACCACCTCGACCGAACATCATTCTGATCTTTGTTGATGATCTTGGCTACGGTGACTTGGCCTGTTATGGCAGTGACACTATCAAAACACCCAATCTGGATCGAATGGCAGCGGAGGGACAGCGCTGGACCAGTTTTTACGCATCCGGATCGACTTGTGTGCCCAGCCGTACTGGTTTGATGAGTGGGCGCCACCCGAACCTGATTGGAAAAGCCAAGCTCGCTGCTAATCGGGATTTGCTGATGCCTGCGATGTTGAAAAGAGCCGGTTACCAAAATGCGATTGTGGGGAAATGGCACCTTGCTGGTTACCCGGAAAACTTTGGTGAATCGCCGATGCACCCTCTTCAGTGCGGATTCGACTATCACATCGGCACTCCGGGTAGTAATGATGTGCCGGCGCCTCCGGGGAAAAAGCAAACCCGTGATGTGTTCGACAGCTGCGATAAGTTTTCGTTTCCTGTGCCTTTGATTCGCGGCAAAGAGCAAATCGAGTTTCCGGTAAACCAGGAGCTGCTTACCAAGAGATACACGGAAGAGGCGGTCCAGTGGATTCAAAAGAATAAGGATGACCGCTTCTTTCTCTACCTGGCTCACAACATGCCTCACGCCCCGGTTTTTGCTTCGCCGGAGTTTCAGGGAAAGAGTGCGGGCGGTCGCTATGGTGATGTGATTGAAGAAATCGACTGGTCGGTCGGGCAGGTGCTGGAAGCGGTTAAGCAGGCAGGAATCGACGAAAAGACGCTGATCGTGTTTACCAGTGACAACGGACCATGGTCGATGTTTGGTCCTCACGGAGGTACTGCAAAACCTTTACGGGGAGAAAAGGGGACACCGTGGGAAGGCGGATTTCGCGTACCGGGAATTTTTCGCTGGCCGGGCACAATCGCTCCACGTGAAGTTTCCGATATAGCTGCCAACCTCGATCTGTACGCAACCTTTTCCGCGCTCGCTGGAGGAGACTTGCCTGAGAAAGCGCCGGGCTATCGTTCTCTTGATTTGTCACCGGCGCTTCTGAATGGCAAACCCGGTCAGCGAACCCAATGGCTCTACGGGGCCGATGGTTTTCGCTCCGGAGACTATAAGATTCTTTATAAAACGAAAGACCGCTCCAGTGATCCAGCGACCCGCCAACGCGAGGCGATGCAGAAACACAATCCGCCTTTGTTGTTCGATCTCGTCAAAGACAAGGGCGAGCAAACGAATCTCTCCTCACGCAATCCCGAGATTGTTGAACGGCTCCAAAGAGAGATGAAGGAATTTCGCCTGAGCCGCTAGAAGTCTTTTACGAACCGGCTGATTCCGCTTCGATTGTGCGCAGCTGCAAGGTATCGATAATCTCATTGTATCGAGTTAGCACATTGGTGATGACAACCAAAGTGGTGCCAACTTCCACCCAACCTTTGTCGCGCAGTACGGCCATCGCGTCCTGAATGGTTTTTTCCGGCGCGTCATCGTGAAATGGCATCAGGAAAGGCTCCAGCCCCCAGGGAAACAGCATTTGGCGAAAGATCACCTCGTCATCCGTAAACGCAAAAATTCTCACCCCTCGGGCTCGCATGGCAGCGATGACGTAGCCCAGGAATCCTGACCTGGTAAATACCAGGATGCCGGACTCTTCGCCCAGCTCCTGAGCCAGATAGGCTGTTGAGCGAAGCATCTTGGTCTTCGGAGTATGTAACTTGATGTCCTTGTTGATGCGATTCGGGACGGTGGGCTCGATGGTGTGAATGATGTTGTTCATCACATCAATCGCCTCCATAGGGTATTGACCGGTCGTGGTTTCCCCGGAAAGCATGATGGCATCGGCTTGTTCGCGAATGGCATTGGAGACATCGGAGATTTCCGCCCGAGTTGGAATCGGCGAGTCGATCATGCTTTCAAGAAGATGGGTCGCA
Source organism: Verrucomicrobiota bacterium (assembly GCA_020629815.1). GTDB lineage: Bacteria > Verrucomicrobiota > Verrucomicrobiia > Verrucomicrobiales > DEV007 > Arctic95D-9. Next base: position 17,366 of record JAHDCN010000015.1, on the reverse strand, counting down.
ATGATCACTGGTTTGCCTTCGATCCGGCAACGCTCGACAATATCCCTCTGCACCAATGGAAGCTCGGAGTACTCAATCTCGATTCCTAAATCTCCCCGGGCAACCATGACCCCATCGGTAGCTTCGATGATATCCTGAAGGTTCCGGACACCTGCCTGGTCTTCGATCTTGGCGATGATCTTGGCGCGTGAGCCGATCGAATCGAGAAACTCCCGTAGCTCTTCAATATCGGAGGCCTGGCGGACAAAAGATAAAGCCACGAAATCGATTCCCACTTTTGCGCCGGCAGTAAGATCTGTTTTATCTTTCTCCGTCAGTGCCGGAAGTTTCACCAAAACACCCGGCAAATTGATGTGGCGTTTCGATCCCAGTTCGCCACCGATCACTACTTCACAGGTCACCTTGTCCGGCTCAATTTCGATTACTTTCAGACGAATCAGCCCGCTATCGACCAGAATCTCTTTTCCTATTTCAACGTCCTCAGGCAGGTTTGGGTAATTGACGGAAACCCCCTGAGCGCTGGGTGCGATTTCCTCGTCGGTATAAAAGGAAAAATGCTCTCCGGGAATCAAATCAATATCATCGTCAACTTTCCCGGTTCGAATTTCCGGCCCTTTGACATCCATCATCACAGCGGCGGCGAGACCAATCTTTTTTGAGGCCGCGCGAATCCTTTCCATCCGCTCGGCAACCCACTCCGGGGTGGCGTGCGCCATGTTGATCCGGATCAAGTCGACGCCATTCGCGATCATGGCCTCGATTTTTTCCGGGCTATCGGTAGCAGGGCCGAGAGTAGCAACAATCTTGGTGTGATGAAAGCGGGCTTGTCTGGGATGATGCATCTGTCTTCTTCAATATCGCGATTCGGGAAAAGGGCCACTGTTACTTTCTGGAAAATTCGCCACTTGTCTTCGTGTTGGCAGCGATTGTCGGGCCAAACCAGCCAGGAAAAACCCGGAGCTCATTGATTCAAAAAAGGAAGGTCAGTCTTAATTTGTTCTTCAAACTGAGATCTCTCTGCGTGGGAAAGTCGAAGATTTGCTCTGCGCCGAGTCTTCCTTGCTTCGGCAATCAATCCGCTGGCGTGAAGCAACGTAAACAGCCGGGCCATTGCTTTGGGCTCACGTGGGTAGTGGCGCAATATTTCGTAGTATTCGACAATAGCTTTATCCAGCTTGCGGTTTTGAAAATACTGGTCAGCGAGTTCGTAGCGCAGCGGAGGTTTCTTCGCATACTCGCGAGGCAAATAGATCGAATCGACTAAGGAAACAAAGGGACGAATGACCCACATAGTAATCGATGGGGCGATCATAATTGAGCCGGCCACACCAATTGCCATGGAAAAAACGGCGCGACCAAAATTCATCCCGAGGCTTGATGGGTCACGATAAATTCCCAGCAACCCCCAGGAGCAAATTCCCAAAAAAAGCAAGCCGGCCAAAATCGTGAGCAATCGCCTGACGCGATCAATTCGGGAAACGTCCTCGCCGTACTGAATCATGGTTTTGCCTACACAATCAACATCTCCTGAACCAAAGGCATGACTTGTGCACAGGCGCGGTTGCTGCCCGACCGGTGAAGCAGATTCACGATTAATGATTGATCTTCCTGCTTGCCAGCTGGAAACCAGTCTTCCTGCGTGCAGCTGTCGTTTTCATCACAAAGATAAGCACGAAGAAAGGCGCGGGACTGGCAGCGTCTGATTTTCAAACTACCCGAACCAAAATCAAAAGTTGTTTCCGCTGTCTGGCCTGAGTCGCTTTCAGCTTCTTCGACAAAGATCGAAAGGCGATTGGGAGTGCCGTCGTTTCCGCCGGAAAACTCAAATTGCTTTGCTGACGAGCGCCCTGAATCCAGTTCAAATTGCAACAGCCGGGCGACCCAACCTGCCAGGTAAAGCGCGCTCATGCGGTGACCGGGTCGATATTTTATCCTCACCGCTTGAAGGGTTTTCAACTGGCTTCGTAAATGCGGTCGATCAAAGAGGTTTGCGATGGTTTGCCTGACGGGGTTAAGCCGACTAAAAGCAAGATCGTGCATGACAAATCCGCGTGGCGAATCGTTCTGCGCTGCAGCGACACGGAGAAATTGATTTCGTGGTGAGCTCCACGTGCCGCTGTCAAAAATCAGCCGGTCGATTCGCGAATACAAACGCTCTTCAAACACTTCGGAAAACTCACCTCGCCACCAGAAAATCAACGGCAGGTCGGACTCCAAATTGGCGAATACGATATTCCTCACCAAATCCGGAGAACCACCATCGATACAGAAACTCAGTTGCTCACTGCAGACAGATTTTCTTGCGCCGTCGCCCAAACGACAACGGGCCTGAACCCAGGCGGAAATCTGATCCTCTTTTTGTCCCGGGTCGATATTTAGGAGGATCGATCGACTGGCTACCTCTGCGGAGACTTCTTCGAGATCACTGTTATCAGTTTCGAGCTCTGATCGGTCTTCGCGATACAAAGCGAAGTTCATCAAAGAGGCTCTGGTTGCTCCGCTTTCATCTGGGTCCTCTTCGTATAGTCTGCCAATAGCGGCAGGAATAGCTGCCAGTTCCACCGGCTCACCGAGAGATTCAGTGCCTTTGATGACTGCAAGAGAAGCGCTCATTGCAATCATCCTAACCTGATTTTTATCAGTGGAAAATCATTTGTCCTGCAGGAAACTGAACGCCGCACGAAATGCAAAACGAACCTGTCATCCATCGTCTCCCGAATGGGATTCGCCTCGCAACTGTAGCCATGCCCCACATGGCCAGTGTCTCTGTTGGTTTTTGGGTCGATGTGGGGAGCCGGCATGAAGGCTCGAACGAACACGGGATGGCGCATTTCGTAGAGCATTTGCTCTTCAAGGGTACACCGACGCGGAATTCCCGGGAGATCTCCCGCCAGATCGAGCGAATTGGGGGAACGATTGATGGATTCACGGTGGAGGATCACACCTGTTATCACGCCAAGGCTCCGGCTGATCAGTTTGCAACGTTGTTCGATGTGATGGCGGATTTTTATCTCCACCCGGTATTCGATCCGCGGGAGATCGAGTCGGAGCGAAGAGTGATTCGGGAAGAGATCGCTATGGTTCGCGATCAGCCTTCGCAGTATCTGGAAGACTTGCTCAGTGAAGCGGCGTGGGGAGAGAATCATCCTCTTGGCCGTTCAATCACGGGAACCGTTGAGAGCCTGGGCGAGTTTGATCGCGCGGGCATTTTTCATTTTTTCAAACGCGCCTACGCCGGTCGCAATACAGTGATCGCCGTGGCCGGGAATATCGATCATGAACAGGTAGTGGAGATCGTCACCGAAAAAATGGGGGATCTGTTGCCGGGTGCTTCGTTGCCTTGTGAGGCCGCACCCGAGAGCCCGACGTACAATCATCGATTTGGAGAGTATCCCTCTCGCGAGCAGGCTCAGATTGCGCTGGGGTTTCGGGCGGCAAGTCGCCATCAGCCCGAGCGTTATCCTCAGAAGATTTTGAATGTGCTTCTCGGGGAAAACATGAGCTCGCGCCTGTTCCAAAAGATCCGGGAAGACATGGGGCTTTGCTACGAGGTGCAGAGTGACATGGTCGCATTTTCCGATGCAGGATTGCTGCAAGTCTATTTGGCGCTGGATCCCGATAACCTTCGTGATGCGCTTCGGGCGCTGGATCAGATTTTTGACGACTTTTGTGCCACCCCAATTTCCGACTCAGATTTGGAGGAGGCAAAATGCTACATCAATGGGCAGAGTCGAATCGGACTCGAGAATACTGCTTCGCAGATGATGTGGGCAGGCGAAAGCCTTCTGAGTTTTGACAAATGGGTGGAGCCGGAAACTGTTCTGGAACGTCTCAATGCGGTATCCCCGGTAGATTTGCAGCGCGCAGCCTGTCAGGTATTTCGCTCAGGCAACATCGTTAGTGCCGTCGTTGGTGATCCAGTTGCGAATTCCACTTTGCAAACGTGGTCCAGTGGTTTCGCCGGGAAGTCGTAAAGGGCGGTCTAACCATCAGCCAGCATCTCTCGCATTTTCGCGAAGTAGTCATCGGCTGTGGCCTGATCCATCGGCTCATTGTCCAGCGTTTCGTGATCGGTCTCGATGATTTCGTCTTTGCTGAACTCTTTGAAAAACGAACTCGGCTGGCAGGGTAATTGATCACCCCAGCGCCGACGACTGTGACACCAGGTTATCGTCAACTCTTCCATCGCGCGGGTGATGCCTACATACATCAGTCGCCGCTCCTCATCGAGATTCCCTTCATCCACGGAACGGGAATGAGGTAGAATACCGTCTTCGACGCCGACCATGTGACAAACGGGGAACTCCAAACCTTTTGAAGCGTGCATCGTGATCAGCGACACACCTTGAGTTTCTTCGTTCAAGTCATCGTCCTTGTCCTGCATCAGCGACACACCATCGAGAAAGCCGCGCAGACCTTTCCGGGATTTGGCAGTGTGGGCATGCATACCCTCCAGCAGTTCGTAGACATTTTGCCGGCGGTTATCGAATTCGTCTCCGCTCTTACACTGGCGCTTGAGAAACTCGTAGTAGTCGATCTCCTTGATCAGCTCCTCTGTCATGGCAGCGTAGTTGGCGGAATCAGTATGCGCTACATCGCTGTATTTGTTGATAAAATCAGTGAACTCTCCAATGGCGTTCTGTGCCCGGTTTGTCAGAGTCGATAAAAACTCGAGGTCGTTCATCGCCTCGTAAATGCTGAGCTGGTGATCGATACTGAATTGCGTTGCCAGACCCATAGTTCCCTGGCCGATACCGCGTGGAGGGGTGCCCACTACTCGCAACAAGCTAATGTCATCGTCGTGATTCAAGAAAAGGCACAGGTATCCAAGAATGTCTTTCACCTCCCGGCGTTCATAAAAGCTTTGGCCGCCAATTACCTTGTAGGGCACCTCACTTTCCCGCAGGCGTTCCTCCATGATCCGTGACTGGGTATTCATCCGGAATAAAATCGCGAAGTCATTCCACGGTCGGCGATGAATGCGGTTGCCTTCCAAAATGTTGGCCACTACCCAGTCTGCTTCTGTTTCCGCATCCGGCATCGCGACTACGCGAATTTTTTCACCTTCTCCCTTGGCGGAGAAAAGGGTCTTTTCCCGGCGCTCCCGATTGTTACGAATGACGCTGTTGGCCAGGCGCAGAATTCGATTACAGGAACGGTAATTTTCCTCCAGTTTCACCACCTTTGGGTTGGGAAAAAATCGCTCGAAGTCTAAAATGTTGGTGATGTCCGCGCCGCGCCAGCCATAGATGCTCTGGTCGTCATCCCCGACCACACAGATGTTGTGTTCACCCTCTCCCACAATCTGCCGCAAGAGTCGCATCTGCAGATTGTTGGTATCCTGAAACTCATCGACCATGATGTAGCGGAAACGGCGCTGCCACTCAGAGCGGATATCGTCATTTTGTTCGAGTCCCCGAACGGCAAGAATCAGCAGGTCATCAAAATCGACCGCGTTTAGACTTTTCAGCTCGCGCTGGTAGGTGTCGTACACGTCTTTAATCAATGCATCATCGCGATCGCTGATCGGAGTATCCGTGTTCTTGGCCTGGCTGATCAACGTGTTGGCCAGTTTTGCATCGAGATTTTCCTCTTTTCCGGCCTTTCGAACAATGATCCGACGCAACAGCCCAATCTGATCACTTTGCGTATAAATCGTGAAATTCTTTTTGTAGCCCAGCCGCTCGATACAGGTCCGCAGAATCCGGACACACAGGCTGTGAAACGTACAAATCGTGCATCCCTCAGCCATACCCGGCTCAACCATACCGGCGACCCGTTCCTGCATTTCATTGGCCGCTTTGTTAGTAAAGGTAACCGCGAGAATATTTTCCGGGCGAATGCTGTTGTAGAGCATCGCTGCGATCCGGGTGGTAACCACGCGGGTTTTTCCCGTACCGGCACCGGCCAGAATCAAGACCGGTCCTTCGATCTGCTCCGCTGCTTCACGCTGTTGAGGATTCAGGCTGAGCAGCCCTGACTTTTCCATAGTGGCAGATCAAAAGCAGCCTAGCTGATGAAACGGAAATTGAAGGGGTAGCGGTAGAGGACACCCTTGTTGGATTCGATTCCTCCAATGATTCCGTAAATTACGCCAATGGTCCAAACCAGCACAGGCAGCACAAACAAAACGCATCCAAGAATCGGGATCTGGGTAATTGCCCAGGCAATCGCCTGTCCAATGACAAGTGTGATGGAAAAGTTGAGAGCCTCCTTGCCCTGATCGTCCATAAATGGGCTTTTGTCTTTCTTTAGCAACCAGAGCAAAAGAGGCGCAAGAAAGATGCAACAACCACCGAGAATATGACCAAGCATACTCAGCGTTTGGTCATCCTTTTGATCCAGTTCACCGATGCCCGGCATGATCATACCGGGGTCTCCGACCTGAGGCTCCTCCGGTGGCGAGGGCGGGTCTGAATTCTCTTCTGGAGACGAAGGTTGTAATTCGGGTTCTTCCGGCATGAATTTCGATACTTCGAGAATTTCGGAACTTCAAAGAGAAATTGAAAATTCAACGGTGCCAAAAGAAGGAAAAATCCATTGCACCAAAGCCCTTCCCGATTTTGAATGGCGCTTACTATGTCAGGTAAACGCGCAGTTCTTCTATTCGCCGGTCAGGGAGCTCAGACAGTGGGCATGGGCCGTGATTTGGCAGCTTCCTTTCCGGAAGCGGCTACATTGTTCGAGAAAGCAGATGCTGCTCTCGATATTCCACTGACTGAAGTCATGTTCAATGGTCCGGCTGATGAACTGACCCGAACCTCTTTTTGCCAACCGGCTTTGTTCGTTCATGGGCTCGCCTGTTTGGAGATTTTGAAAAAGCAGGTTCCCGATTTGGAGATCGCCGGTGTCGCCGGTCTTTCGCTCGGTGAATTTACAGCCCATACGGCTGCGGGTACTTTCGATTTTGAAACCGGACTGGATATCGTCGCCAAGCGCGGTCGATTCATGGAAGAAGCGACCAACGCAACCGAAGGCTCCATGGCAGCGATGATTGGTGGCGAGCCGGAAGACGTAGCCCGCCTCGCAGCCGAGTGTGACATCGATGTGGCCAACTACAATGCACCGGGACAGATCGTGGTTTCCGGGAAAAAAGAAGGGATTACCAAGGCGGTTGAGGAAGCCGAAAATTTCGGTGTTCGAATTCCCAAAGAACTCGAAGTGGCTGGCGCGTACCATTCCCGCCTGATGATGCCGGCACAGGAAAAGCTGGCAGGAGAACTGGCTGAGCTTTCTATCAACACACCAACAGTTCCTGTTGTATGCAATTTCGAAGCCAGAGAGGTGTGCGAAGCAGATGACATTCGCAAAACGCTCGAAGCACAGGTGAGCGGTTCAGTTCGCTGGAGTGATTCGATCCAGCATTTTCTCGATCAGGGCGAAACGCAATTCATCGAGCTAGGTCCGGGACGCGTTCTCGCAGGTTTGATGAAACGCATTTTCCGCAAGGCAACGATGCACAGTTTCGCGGATGTCGAAGGACTGGAAAAAGTAGTCAGCGACCTCAATGTGTGACGACATCGACGCAGCATGAAAACTGTTTTCCGGGTATTTGCCTACCTGCGGCGTTACCCGGGTCTGGCGTTCGCGCAGCTGAGTTGCGCCGTTTTCATGACGGTGTTGATGTTGGTGTTTCCTCATCTGGTGAAAATCGTCACTGGTGATGTGATTCCCAACAACAAATTGGATGAGCTGCTACCCTGGACGCTGGTCGCAGCCGGAGCTTTTTTTCTGTCCAACTTGTTTAACGCGCTTCGGATCGTATTGAACAACACCTTTGAGCAGAAAGTCATTTTCGATATCCGTTCCGATCTGTACGAGAAGATTCAGCGACTGCCGATGCGCTGGTTCGACAACAAGCGAACCGGTGATGTGATGACCCGCGTCACCGAGGATGTGACAGCGATGGAGCGCGTCCTCATTGACGGAATTGAACAGGGCATCGTTGCCATGTTGCAGGTGATGGCTTTTGGAATTTATCTGTTCATCCAAAGTCCAAAGCTCGGATTGATCGCGATGATCCCGATTCCGTTTTTGTTCCTGGGTGCACTGTTGTATACGCGGACCGCACCGGCACGCCATCGCAAGGTGCGTCGTACCACCAGTGCGATGAACTCGCTGCTGCATGACAATCTCGATGGCATTCAGCAGATCAAGGCCTTTACCCGGGAAGAGCCGGAGCTGGACCGATTCAATGAGAGCAGCAACAAGGTCCGCCTGGCGACGCTGCATATGATGAAAGTCTGGGCGACCTACAATCCATCGATGGAGCTGCTGCGAAACCTCGGCCTGGTTCTGGTGCTTGGCTTCGGTGGTTACTGGGTCATTCAAGGCAGTGTTCCGCAGGAAGTGTTCTTCACTTTTCTAGTCGCGCTGGGTTTTTTCTACGAGCCAATCACCCGATTGCATCAGCTGAACCAAATCGTTCAAGCCGGTCGAGCTGCGGCAGAGCGTGTGTTTGAGATCGTCGATGCCGAGGAAGAAAGTGACGTCGATTCCGGCGAACTTCTGATCGAACCCATTGAAGGGCGAGTGGAGTTTTCTGACGTTTCCTTTTCCTACACAGAGGGAATCTCGACGCTGAATCAGGTCAGCCTTTCCGCGAGTCCGGGCGAAATGATCGCTTTAGTCGGTCACACGGGAGCCGGCAAATCAACGATCATCAATCTGCTCACCCGTTTCTACGAATACGACAGTGGTTCGATAAAAATTGATGGGCTCGAAGTGGCGCAAACCAGAAAGTCCTCCCTGCGTGGGGCGATGGGTTACGTGACCCAGGAGAGTTTTCTATTCAACGGCAGCGTTCGCGAGAACCTTTTGCTGGCGAACCCGGATGCAACCGAACCACAGATGTGGTCAGCTCTGGAGGCTGCCAACGCGGGAGACTTCGTTCGCCAGTTGCCCGAGCAGCTGGATACCAACGTAGGCGAGCGTGGAGTGAAATTGTCCGTAGGGGAGAAGCAGCGGATCGCGATATCGCGGGTGATTTTGAAAAACCCGCCGATCCTTTTGCTGGATGAAGCTACGGCCAGTGTGGATACCGAGACAGAAAAACTCATTCAGCAGGCCCTGGAAAAATTGATGGCGAACCGGACCAGTTTCGTCATCGCGCATCGGCTTTCCACCGTCCGCAACGCTGATCGAATCTACGTTCTCGACCAGGGTCAGGTAATCGAGCAGGGCACTCACGAAGAATTGGTAGAGCGTCCAAACGGAACTTATGCTCTGCTCTGCAAGACCAGCCTGATGGCGGAAAAATCCTGACTTAACCCTGTTAGGTCAGGGAGTGTACAGGGTTAGGTCGGTGACCATACCCTGTTGGGTCAGTAGGTTTCGACCGGTGAGCGTTTCCCATCTTCAACAGACAGAATCTTCGCTCTTTCTTCGCCCAAAGTATCAACGCGGAGGTCCCAGATCTTATCGTCAATTTCGTGAAATTTTTCGATCGACCAGTTGTAGGGCTGGGCCATTTTTTTCTTGGCTTTCTCGATGCGCTCGACAGCATCGAAAATCAATGGGTCCGGTAAAGTTTTGATGACTTCCTTGGCTTTCTCGACCAGCTCGACTCGGTGGCAGATCATAGCGAGATCGTTGCCCGCTTCGATCGCTGCTACGATAGTATCTTCGAAAGTGACCTCATTGAGAATCGCACCCATATCGAGATCGTCGGTCATTACCAGGCCGTCGTATGCGAGCTGATTGCGAAGAAACTGACTGATAATATTTTTCGACAGTGAAGCCGGCCAGCGTGGGTTCTCCGCATCCCAGCACGGATAGTGGGAGTGGCAGGTCATTAAGCTGTCGAGATCCGGCAACAGCGCGCGGAATGGTGCCAGCTCTTCGGCTTCCATTTCCTCCAGGGTCTTGTTGATAACCGGAAGCTCATGGTGCGGGTCGCAGGCAGCGGAAGCGTAGCCGGGGAAGTGTTTCCCGCAGCTGAGAACGCCTTCTTTTCGCATGTACATGTTAAAGACGGACGCATTCTTGATCACTTCCTCAGGGGTTGTGCCATAGCATCGGCCTTTTAGAGAATTGTCGGCTTCGTCATCGAAGGAAAGATCCAAAACCGGGCACAGATCGAGATTGAAGCCAAAGACACGCAGGATCTGCCCGGTCAAGGTGCCGTGCCGTTTGATCAATTTGATGTCACCCTTTTTCCGTAGGTCCTGGGCGTTGGGTGGTTCGTTGCCAATCAGCCTGATCCGTGAAACGCGGCCACCTTCCTGGTCGATCGTGATGAATGGCTCGATCTCGGTTAGATCACGAAGATCATCAATCAGCTTGCGTAATTGTTCAGGAGAGTTAATATTACGGCCGAATAAGATATAACCCCCAGGTTGTAGCTTTTTAAACCGCTCGGCAGTCTCAACATCTAACTCGGGACCTGGAACTCCGGTCAGCAACAGCTGGCCGTGAAGGAGGCGATCATTCATATCGTTTCGTAAATCAATTCAGGAATAACCTCACGTTACACCCGTTCAAACAGAGTTAGCAGTCATGACCCGAGTATACAAAAGCTTTTTTCTCGCCCTCGCAGCGGCAGGCGTAATCCTCGCCATCCTCGCTGCCTGTTCTACCCCGCTTCCTTCACCGATGCCAAATGCAGGTGGGAAGCCCATGAGTCCGATGAGTCCTTTCAACGGGGTGAAGGTGGCACTGGGAATTGATGTGTTAACGGCTCAGGGATTTGGCCCACTTCAAGGAAAGCGCGTTGGCTTGATCACGAATCAAACCAGTGTGAATGGAAACGGGGTACCGACCCGGCAAGTTTTGCATGCGGATCGCAGGGTGAATCTGACTGCTTTGTTTACTCCGGAGCACGGGCTGGACGGTAAAGAGAAAGCGGCCGCCTACATTTCCACCCGGATGGATCCACTCACTGGTTTGGTGGCGCATTCACTGTATGGCCCGACGCGCAAGCCAACCGCCGACATGATGAGCAATGTCGATGTGCTCCTGTTCGATCTGCAGGATATCGGATCCCGGAGCTACACCTATATCTCGACCATGTTGCTGGCTATGGAAGCCTGCGGCGAAATGGGTAAGACCTTCATGGTGCTGGATCGCCCCAATCCGCTGGGTGGTCAGAGAATTTGCGGCCCACCGATGGAGAAAAGCTGGATTAGTTTTGTCGGGCAATTCCCTGCACCGTATGTCCATGGATTGACTGCAGGCGAGATTGCTCAAATGGCGAACGCCAAAGGCTGGACCAAGCGACGTTGCAAACTCGAAGTAATCCGCATGGCTGATTGGCAGCGCAATATGATCTGGTCCAATACCGGACTGAAGTGGGTGCCGACTTCACCGAATATTCCCGATGAGGATTCACCTTTCTACTATGCCGCAACTGGCATCTTCGGCAGCCTGACCGGCGGAGACATTGGAATCGGGACTACGGGGCCATTCGAGCTGATTGGCTCCAAGGGTATTGATCCGGATGAGTATGCCGGGTATTTAAACGGTTACAAAATGCCGGGAGTAAAATTCTCGCCCTATCGTAGCATTACCCGCCCCGGATATGCTGGTGCAAAGATGAAACTCGATCCTCATGCGCCAATCGATCTGGCCGGGTTGAACTTGATATTTATCGACACAATCAGTCGGCGAATTCAGGGCGATTTGTTTCAAAGAACTTCGCGCAGTGGAATGAACATTTTCCACAAAGTATACGGCAGTGACAACATGCATCGAGATCTGGCCTCCGGCAAAACACCGGCCCAAATCATCGTTTCCTGGACCAATTTTCACAATAAGTTCCGTCAGGATCGACAACCGTATCTGCTTTACTAGCAGGGATTTGGGAGTTTTTTGTAAGAAAATTCGAATTTTCTCGGGTTTTTTTGACTAAGCGTTCAGACTTGTGCGTCTAAGCGATGTGATGACCCCCTGTGGTTGTTGCGTATGGTCCGCAATCCCTGCGGGCCGGTCATTAGAGCCTAAACCCATACGAACGATGAAGAAATTACTCGCAATTGCAGCTGCTGCGGTAGCTGTTTTCACTTTTGCTCCAATCGAAGCAGAAGCCCACCAATACAAGCGCAAAACAATTGGCAAATGTAAGTACTGCAAGAAGAGCATCTACTCCTACTATAGACCAGTCCGTTCCGGATTCAGTGTCCGATATGCCTGGGTGCCTTCCTATCACACCACTTGTGGTCGCAGTTCTTCTTACTATCGTCCGACAACCTACTACCGTCCGACGACTTATTATCGCCCGACTTACGTCAGGCCTTCCTACAGCTATGGATATCGCCCCGGCTTTTCCATCAGCTTCGGTAGCAGAGGCTACTGCCGCTAGGTAGAAAATATTTTCGCTGACCAAAGCGAATGAAGAGCGCCCCGTTTTGGGGCGCTTTTTTTATGGCCGGATGTTGAAGACTTCGTCCAATGTCTTCGACACTTCATCCATTGGCAGTCCGATCACATTGGTCATCGACCCGGAAATGGATTCAATGATGATCTCGCCATGATCCTGCGCGGCATAGGCTCCGGCTTTGTCGAATGGATTGATCATTCGGTGATAGTTGGCCTGTTCTTCTTTTGAAAGATCGCGAAACGTTACTTCGGTCGCGACGGCAAATTCGACTTTTTTCTCTTCAGCAGCGTGAACAATACAAACAGCTGTGAAGACTTGATGAGTGTTTCCATTTAGCGTAGCCAGCATCTCTGTGGCTTCCGCCTTATCGGCTGGCTTGGCAAAGACCCGCTCACCCAGCAATACCAGTGTATCTGCAGAAAGTACAATATGGTCCGGAAACTTTTCTGAGATCGGCTCTCCCTTGATCGCCGCATTGATCGCAGTCAGCTCGCGAATCGGAATCGCTGGATCATCGAGTTCGTCGGCGTTGGATACCTCAATTCGAAAGTCGTATCCCGCCTCATTGAGCAGATCTTTTCGTCGCGGTGAACCGGATGCCAAAATCAGTTTACTCATAATCAGGATCGAAATTCCCCGGCGAAAAACGGATTCTGTTTTTTCTCTTCGCCCACTGAAGTCATCGGGCCGTGTCCCGGGCAAATCACTGTGTCGTCTTCCAAAGTGAATATCTTTTCACGATTCGTTCGCCACGCATCCTCGAAGCTGACCATACCTCCGCCCATTGATCCGGCAAAAACGGCATCACCCACGACGGCGACGGGACGTGTCAGGCCGTTAATCACAAACGTGGTCCCGCCTACGGAGTGTCCGTGTGTGGTTCTGGTATCTACCTTCAGTCCACCGATGGAAAAGGTATCTCCCTCTGAAAAAGTTTCGGTTCCCGGCCACGGCTCCTGTTTATTCGAATGCACGGTGACATCACCATCGAGTGACGAAACCAAACGATCCAGATCGGCGATATGATCGTTGTGGGTGTGGGTAATAAAAATCTGCGAAATGGTCAGGCCCAGTTCATTCGCCTTTTCGATCATGCCAGACGAATCAGTCCCGGTATCAAAGCAGGCGGCATCGTTTGACGCAGGATCCCAGACAAGAAAAGCATTCACCCGCATGTCTCTGTAAGGGGTGTTGAAAATCTCCAGCCCATCCATATTCACTGGCTTGGGATACCACGCCTTGGAGGCGGCAATAGTGAGCGCTTCAGCATCCAATCGCAGTGCCCGTGCGACTTTTTGCAGGGCCACCTCATCACAAAATTCCCCCCGGCATAGCCGCCTCAGAGTTTCCGGATCTTCACCGGTAGCGGCCGCGACTTCCGCCTCCGTGATGTGCAGTCCGCGCATCGATTTGGCGATAATGTCCTCAAAAAAATCTTCTATCGGTATCTGGTTCATACGATTCGGCTTGTCCTTCTGACAAAAAAATGGCATTCTGGGAATGAGATCGGTGTATTTACAATGCCAATCTCATGCAATCATATGCCTACGGGCGATTATAAACTGAAAAAAACCAAACGTATAACTATGAAAGTAAATGCGACTCGAAAAATTCGCGCGTTTACCCTCATTGAGCTTCTTGTGGTGATCGCGATTATCGGGATCCTGGCGAGTGCTTCGATGCCTGCCCTTCGGGGTGTGCAGGAGAGGGGACAGCGGATTAAGGACATGAGTAATATCCGGCAGATCATTCTGGCTTGCCGTGGCTTTGCTCAGGATTGGGAAGAAGCCTACCCCTACTTCGATCCGGATGCGGATGACGAAGGCGGTGATGGTGGCGAAGAGGATTCAGAGTTCTCTTCTTCTACCGACGCATTCAACGCGTTGATCCCGGATTACATTGATACCGAGATCATCTTCTGGATGAAAACCAAAGACCCGGAAAAGTCCCGTCCACCACGTGAAGACGGTGAACTGGAAGACGAAGAAAACATCTACGGCTACGCGACTGGTCAATCGACCACAAGCTACAGTAGGTCTCCTCTTGTCTTTGACGGTCTGATGGATGGCCCTGGTGAATACAATGAGTTCCACCCATGGCTCGGCTCGCGGAAAGCGGTGATCGGCTATTGTGGTGGTCATGCTACTGAAGAGCGTCTCTCCGGAAAAACTGCCGGCTCTACTGTCATGAGTAAGGACGGTTCTGTGAAGGATATCTTCCAGGAGCGTACTGCTGATGAAGAGGGCGAAGGTTCCTCCGGTGGCTGGCTCGATACCAAGCAAGACAATGTTCTTTTGCCTGGTGGCTAATTGCTAAGCCAAAACCTTTTCGAAAACCCGGTCAGGAAACTGGCCGGGTTTTTTCGTTATCGGACTTCGGACATCGCCGCAGGAATGGCTTCCGCGACTTGCTCAGCCGAAATGCCTTCGAGAGCTGCGAGGGGAAACTGACTGGCAATCTCCGCCGCTCTTCCAAGAATCCAGCTTCCACTGCAGGCCGCATCGTGCATCGACATACCTTGCGCAGCAAAGGCAGCGCACATTCCCGTGAGCACATCTCCCATGCCTCCGCTGGCCATTCCCGAATGTCCGGTGGTATTGATTTCCACACGCTGGCCTTCCGTGGCAACTACTGATCGGGATCCCTTCCAGAGCAATGTAGTTCCTGTTCTTACAGCAAGCGCCATAGCCGCCTCGGCTTTTTCACCCTCGAGTTCTTCCTGAGAAAAAAGTCGCCGCAGCTCGCCCGGGTGCGGGGTCATCAGGACCTGGTCGCTTTCGAAATTCCAGCCAAACTTGTCTTTCCCCGCGATCGCATTCAGCATGTCGGCGTCGATCACCAACCCGCCCTTCCAGTTGAGTATTGTATCCAGCCACTTCCCGGAAATCTCCGGACCCATTCCGGACCCGATTGCCAGCACGCCTTCGCTTGTCGGTTGCCACTTTTCCTGAGTTTGCACCATCACTTCCGGCGGTCCAGCAGAAGCGACCACCTTGTATATTTCCTCCGGGACCAGCAAAGTCACCAGTCCTGCTCCCGCTCGGCTGGCGCCCAGAGCATTCAACACAGCAGCACCGGTGAGACCTTTGCTTCCGGCAACCAGAAACACTCTTCCAGCCTGCCCTTTGTGCATGGAAAACGGTCTTCGCCGGAAACGCGGAGCAATGTTGGAGGCGAACAGAAGCTGGCTTTGGCCGGTTGGCGCGATTGGGATCTCCGGAAGCGCAACTTCAGCAATCCGGCCTGTGTGCGAAACGGCAGTATCAGCAGCAATTCCTTTTTTGGGTTGGCAGATCGAAAGAGTCTGATCGGCAACAACAGCCCCTTCATAAACTTCACCGGTGTCGCCATCTATACCGGACGGAATATCGATCGCAAAGCACCAGGCCTTTTTGCGTTCCCGCAAATCATTCAGTTCATCTGCCAGCAACCTGACCTTGCCACGAAGGCTTCCTTTGGCTCCGATTCCCAGCAAGCCATCGAGCACAATCAACCGGTTGGCATTCCACCTGGTATCCTGTTCCACCACCGCTTCCCATTCGTGCTTTTTCTGTCGGGCCAGCGGACTCATCTCCGATTCATCATGCGAAAAACGGGCTTCGACCTTCCAACCCAGCTCGCGAAGCAAACGACCAATCACTAAGGCATCGCCACCGTTGTTGCCTTTGCCCACGAAAAGCAGGGCTGATGCCGGTTCAGGAAAAAGGTCAATGATTCGACGGGCACATCCCAGACCTGCTTTCTCCATCAGCGGTTCCGCCGCGACTCCTTCGGCAAAAAGAGCTTCCTCTGCCAATCGCATTTCTTCGCAGGTCACCATTAGAGCTACCGTAATCCAAAGCGAAAAATTCTACCACCAGAAGAATAAAAGAAGGCCGGTGATGAATTATTTCAGATGCTGAGGCGATAAAATGCGCGATGCTCCGAGAGTCAAAAACATGCCAACTACGAGCGACCAACAGGGAGGAAATCCACCCCCCATACTTCCCGGTTTTTCTCCCCCGTCAGCCGAGGAGATGGATGTGGATCTAGGAGCTGACTTTTCCATCGATTCGATCATTGGCAGAGGTGGAATGGCTGTTGTCTATAAAGGCATCGACCATTCAGAGAGAAACCTTCCAATCGCACTAAAGTTGCTTCCACGGGAAATTGCTGAACAGGACGAGGACTATGTTCGTCGGTTCAAGCGGGAAGCACAGGCTATGGCCCGGCTTAGTCATCCGAATATTGTCCAGGTATACAAATTTGGCGAAACAGTAGAGGGTTTGCTGTTTTTCACTATGGAACTAGTCGATGGTGATCATCTATACAAAGTGATCACCGATGCCCAGTATACGCAGGACCATGTGTTTAGTTGGTTGATCCAAATATGTGATGCTCTTTCCTATGCCCATGGTGCAGGATTTGTGCATCGCGACGTAAAACCGGGAAATATTTTACTCACCAGTGAGGGTCTCATCAAAGTGGCCGATTTTGGACTCGTGAGAGTCGATGGACGCGCTTCCATGAATGCGGCAGATACAGTTGTCGCGATGGGTACCCCGGACTTTTCTGCCCCCGAGATCGTCGATCTGCATGAAAAGGGTGACCATCGATCTGATATTTTCAGCGTTGGAATTATTGCCTATCAGTTGTTTACCGGGATGTTGCCGAAGGGCCTTTGGGAGCCTCCGTCCCAGATCGTTCCCGGACTAGACCGGCGGGTGGATCGGATCA
This sequence comes from Verrucomicrobiota bacterium, assembly GCA_020629815.1. Classification (GTDB taxonomy): domain Bacteria; phylum Verrucomicrobiota; class Verrucomicrobiia; order Verrucomicrobiales; family DEV007; genus Arctic95D-9. The sequence continues at coordinate 334 of JAHDCN010000015.1, read as the reverse complement.
TTGATTCGGCGCTCTATAACAATAAAGAGAAACGCTATCAGAATATTGCGCAAATGGCGGCGGACCTGCGACAGATCGCACCGGATACGGTGACCGGCCTATCCCCAGTGCCTGTATCAAGCGGTGACATTGATCTCAATCAGGTTCACACCCGTTTTTTCCCGGAATGCTCTTCCGGGGACTTTGCCGAGTTACTTGCCATTGCACGGCAAAGCCGGATCGAGTCGGGAGACAAACTGGTAGAGAAGGGACAGCGAAATGAGGAATTACTTCTATTGGTTGATGGAGCCCTTCAAGTGGTCGGAGATGGGGATGAAGTCATTGCTGAACTTCA
>JAHDCN010000322.1 GCA_020629815.1 Verrucomicrobiota bacterium | reverse complement strand
CCCTTCATGCCTTTGCCTTTCTCGCCCTTTTTGCCACCTTTCTTACCCTTCTTCATTCCGGAATCATCTCCTCCGGGCTGCGGCGTGGCACCTGGCTGGTCAGCTGGAGCTTCACCGGGATCAAATTCACGCAGAAACTGCAATCCCCGGGCAACTTCTTCATCTGTGGCAGGACGATTGTAGCTGAGCAGGAAAGCCTTGCTGACTTGCTCCTTTTGATCGGGAAAATTCTTTTCCAACACTTCGGCCATGGCTCTGGCTTGAACGAAGACCACATCACTATTCAAGAGATAGAGTGACTGCGGCGCCACATTGGTAGCACTGCGCTGTCCGGTCGTGCTCTGCGGATTGGGTGCATCGAACAAGCCCAATTCATCAGGCATATCATCCCGCAGCATAGGCAGATACAGTGAGCGATTCCGGAATTGCGAGGTGTTAAACATCACACTGGCTGGCTGAGCACCTTTACCGGCGAGCCGTGAATCGCCGTACTTTGCAGCAATCGATCCACTGGGACGATCCCGTTCAAGAAGGCCACTAACCACCAGCATCTGATCCCTGAGTGCTTCCGCATCCAACTGACGCGGCTGGGCACGCCAGTGTGTATTGTTGCCGGGATCTTTTGCGTAATTGCCCTCTTCATATGTCGAAGCGAGTTGGTAAGTATCGCTGAGAACGATCTCGCGAATCAGCTTCTTCGTCGACCAACCGTTTTCCATGAAACGAATCGCCAGGTAATCGAGTAGTTCCTGATTGGAGGCAGGCAGTCCGGTAAATCCGAAGTTGTCCATGGTTTCCACGATGGGAATTCCTGTCAGGTGCATCCAGATACGATTCACCATGACGCGGGCCGTGAGAGGATTGTTGGTCGAAGTGATCCACTCCGCCAGCTGCAGGCGACCGCTTTCTTTCGCTGAAACTTTCGGCGCACCCGTGAACTGCAGCACTTCAGGGAAACCACGCTCGACTTCCTGAGCGGGTTTGTTGATGTCGCCCGTAACGAGGATATTGCAATTCACCGGATACCCATCCTTTGCACCCATCGTGAACGTGCGTGCGCTGCCATCCGGATTGAGGAATTCCAGTTCGCTGCGGGTCCGCATGATCTGTTGCTTCAAACGGACCAAATCCCGCTTGTCGATCCCCTCTTTTTCGAACATCGCCTCGCGCTCTTCCGGTGACAAGTTGCTCGGTCCGCCTTTCTTACCTTTTCCTTTGCCACCGCCTTTGCCTTTTTCAGGACGGCCACGCAGGTAGTTGTTTCGGGCAGTCAATTCTACCAGCCGTTTCTTCACCTCTTCATACTTGTTACTTTGGTCTGCGGAACTCATGCCTTCATCGGCAATCGGCAGGTCCAACAACTCACTCGTGCGGTGATTCTGATTACCAGCCACCGTCCCCCATAGCGTTTCCGTGCTTTTGAAAATCCCGGCCATCGCGTAGTAATCCGCGGTCGAAATCGGATCAAATTTGTGATCGTGACAACGGGCACAAGCAACTGTCGTAGCCATGAATCCCCGCGTGGTCGTATCGATCTGCTCATCGATCAGGTTCATTTCAAAAACCTGGCGGTTCTTCTCGTTTTGCTTTTTCGGACCCATGGCGAGGAAGCCGGTTGCGATCAGGTTCTCCTGTTTTTCTTCGTCATTCTTCGCCGGAAGTAGATCACCCGCCAGATGCTGAGTGATCATCTGGTCGTAGGGTTTGTCTTCGTTAAATGCATCGACGACGTAGTCGCGGAAGCGCCAGGCATAGGGATAGATGATGTTCAGCGTTCCACTGGATTCCCCATAGCGAACTACATCGAGCCAATGGCGACCCCAGCGCTCGCCGAATTGCTTCGAAGCCATCAGCTCATCGACCTTTTCCGCAATCGCCGCTTTTCGGTCCTGTTTCACCGCATGGTAAAATTTCTCCACTTCCGGTGGTGTCGGAGGCAAGCCGGTCAGATCAAATGTCATTCTGCGCAGCAGGCTCAGAGAATCGGCCGCATCAACCGGCTTCAATCCCTCAGCATTGCGCTTTTTCTCAATGATCGCATCAATGGTTTTTTCCGCAGGACGTGCCGGACGCTGGTAGGCCCAGTGTTTCTTTCCGGCCTCTACGTCAATCTTTGATTGAACAACCAGCACCTCACGCTTACGAGGATCCGGCGCTCCCATTTCCACCCACTTCACCAGGGCCGCAATCACATCGTCGGGCATCTTGTTCTTCGGCGGCATTTCGTAGCCGTCTTCCCAGGTGATCGCATCGATGAACAGCGGATATTCTCCTTCAAATATAGGGCCGCTACTTCCTCCCGCCCGCATCGCTTCGCGGGTATCGAGATAGAGGCCACCACGCGATTCACCTGCCTCAGCCGAGTGACACTCGTAGCAATATTTGACCAACGCAGGACGGACGTGGTTCTCGAAGTAGTCAGATTGTTCCGGAGTGAGTTCCTCGCCTTGGGAACTCACCGTAGATGAAAGAGCGGCAAACAGGCAGCCGATCACGATATGCTTCATGCCCAAAGCATACAATAAACGTGCCGGTTTGCGGATGGAAAACTTCATGGAGGAGAAAACATCTCTTTCTCCATGAAGTTTCTTTGAAGGGACGAATCTGCTATTTCGCGGGACGAATCTGCAGAAACAAGGGGAAACCCCCTACTTCTTTTTCTTTGGTTTCGGTTTAGTCACCACATCTGACATCGGCGAAGTCTCGAAGAATTTACCACCATCGATGAGACGCGGATCACCCGTAGCTTTTAGCTCAGCCATCAATTCGTCCTCGAGCTTTTTGCGAATATCGGCGTAGGCCGGATCATTGGCGACGTTTTTGGCTTCGTTCGGATCTTTCTTGAGATCGTAGAGTTCATACTTCGGGCGCTGACCGTAGACCCAATCGAAGTGGGACTTCCACTTTTCCTCTTCACGAACTTTCACCAGCCAGGCTTTGGTTGGCCCCGCGTCTTCGTCAGGCAGAGTGATGCGGGTGTTGCTTTCCAGCTCCTGTTGAGACGGAGTCTTTTCGTCTAACAGATACGGATCACCCATCGGCCAGCGGTCGGGACGGAAGTTGATGATAAAAGAATAGTCATGAGTCCGGATACAACGCTGTGGATACGGCTTGTAATCGGCTCGGGCATTATCGACGTGGCGCTCGCGCCCGGTGAAAACCCGGGTGCGCTTCTCATCGACGAGACCTTCCTTGTCGGACTCGAGAATCGGCCAGAGACTGCGACCGGTCATTTGCTCGGGCACATCCATTCCCGCTGCCGCGAGAAAGGTAGGCGCAATATCGGTGAGCGAAGTCAGATCATCGACGACCCGACCGCCTTTCACACCTGGTCCGGCAATCGCAAGGCAAACGCCGGTCCCGAAGTCGTAGAGATTGCATTTCCCGTAGGGAAACCCCGGAGCGCCATGATCGCCGCTGATCGCGATCAGCGTGTTGTCGGCCTGACCGGATTTTTTCAGCTCGTCGAGAATCACACCCATTCCGGCATCCCAGGCAGCGATCTCGCCAAAGTAGTCCGCCAGGTCCTGACGCACTTCCGGCACATCTGGAAGAAACGGCGGCATCTTGCCTTTCAGCGTATCGGGATCGATCCCCCAAAGTTCCTTGCCGCTTCCTTTGACCCATTTGCGGTGCACGTTCGTCGGACCAAACCAGTAGCAAAACGG
>JAHDCN010000321.1 GCA_020629815.1 Verrucomicrobiota bacterium | reverse complement strand
GAAAAGAAGAAGGACTCGTCGTCGAAGATTACATCAAAGAGCGCTACCGCGGTATTCGACCCGCCGCCGGCTATCCGGCCTGCCCGGACCACACCGAGAAGCAAGCTCTGTGGGAACTGCTGGATGTCGAGAAGACAATTGGCATGGAGCTGACCACCAGCTATGCCATGTTCCCGCCAAGCTCCGTGAGTGGATTGTATTTCTTCAACGAAGCAGCGAGATACTTCAACGTCGGCAAGATCGAACGCGATCAGCTGGAAGCGTACGCGAAGCGGAAGGGAATGAGCCTCGAAGAAGCCGAGAAGTGGCTGGCTCCGAATTTGGCGTAGCAAACCGAATTCTTCCTGATTCGAAAAATACGCCGCTTTTGTAATCGCGATTTTGAACGATGTTTGGCATTCTCTTTGCACTCTTCTGCAAGAGGAACCGTGAAACTCGTTCTTATGAATTCATTTTGGAAACCTGTCATCTGTCTCGCAGCGCTATCGCTCTTTTCGTTCGCTGCTCACGCCGAGGTCAACTATGTCGAGCCGGCGAAGCCATATAAATCATCGCCTTTTCTGAAAAATGTAAAATCAGGCAAGGTCAAAGTGTCCAAGGGCACCGTAAATATTCCGATCATTACCTGGGCGGCCGACGGTGTCACCGTTTCCAGCAATGGCGGTATGAAACCCAATGCCGGATCTGATCTGGCCAAAGCCACTGGCCTTCCGGTGAACCTGGAGCTGGTCGATAATTTCGACAAGCAGGTGGAAAACTACCTGTCCGGTCACTCACCCTTCCTGCGCGGAACGGTGGGCATGATCAACCTCGCCAGTGAAGCAATCAGCGAAATCAATCCCGATGCTGCGCCGGTTGTGATCATGCAGCTTTCCTGGTCGACCGGAGCCGACGGCTTCGTCGCCAAGGACATCGACAAGTTGGCTGACCTGAAAGGCAAAACCATCGTTGTGCAGCGTTCCGGCCCCCACGTTGACCTGGTGCAGGTGCTCCTCGAAGACGCCGGGCTGAAGCCGGGCGATGTGAACATCAAGTATGTCACCGAAATCACCTACAACGAAGAAGTCGCGGCGGATGGTCGGGCTCACGATCCGGCGAGTGCCATGCGGGAAGATCCTTCCGTAGCCGGGGCCGCTTGTATTTTCCCCGACATCCTGACGCTTACCGCCGGCGGTGCAGTCGGGACTGGAGCTGAGGACAGCGTGAAAGGAGCCCGGGGCATTCTCAGTACGCGGACGGCGTCGCGGGTGATCGCCGACGTCTACGCTGTGCGGAAAGACTTCCTCGAATCGAATCGCGAATTCGTTCACGGCTTTGTCAAAGCTCAGTTAGCTGAGCAAGATGTCTTCGCCGCAGAGATAGCGAACATTGCCAAAAAGGATCAGGCCGACAAATCCAGGCTGGCGGCTTTTAAGAAAAAGTGTGCACCGCTCGCGGGAATCTTTCTGCTCGATGAAGGCGCGGTGAATGACTACATCGCCTGGGTGGGCGCCGACCTGGAGCTGGTGGGAAAAACCGGCAACATCGAGTTCTTTTCCAACGATAAGAATCCGGTTGGCTTTGGTCCAACCAGTAACCGGGTTCAGAGTTTCTACGCATCCACCGGAATGGTGGGCAGCTCAGTTGTGCCGGGTATCGCCGGTTGGAATTTCGCTACTGACTTTGGTGGAGCCGCGGCTGTCGCGGCCGTACCGAAAATGCCGGAGAAAGCTTTCTCCAGCACCCAGGCAGTACGAAAGGCGGCAGAGAGTGAGGATGCGAGCCTGTTGTTCTCTACCGAGTTTCAGTTCCCTGCGAACACTTCGGAGATCCAGTGGCAGAATCACAAGACGATCTTCGACACTTTGCATGAGAAAGTCACCCGCTATGGAGGTGCGATTGTGCAGCTGCGTGGTCACTCGGATAACTTCTTCTACAACTTTGTCGTCACCAAGGCGAAGCAGGGGGAGAAGACCTACAAGAAGCGGGTGCCGGGAACCAACGACTTCCAAACTCTGCCGCTGCCAAAAGTCGAGCAGGTGGTAAACTCTGCCGATCAGCTCAGCTACGAGCGCGGCTTCGCGGTGAAGCGTGCCTATGCGCAGTATTTGCGTGAAGCGCTACAGTTCACCAACGACGAGATCGATCTGTCCCGTTTTGATGTAAAAGGCATGGGCATTTCGGATCCGGTAAACGCCAAGCCGAAGAACCCCGACGAGCGCAAAGCCAATATGCGCGGGGAGATGTACATCTACGCAGTCGAGGCCGAGATCCCACTCGATTTCGGAATGGATGACCTGCAGTAAAATCGGAGCAAAAAGGAGAAACCTATCATGAAATTTTTTGACTATACCCTGTTAGGTCAGAGACCTAACCCTGTTGGGTCGCGGACCGTACCCTGTTGGATCGCGGTTTTGCTGGCCTTCACCGGACTCGCGTTTGCCGATGATCTTGATGAGGCACTCGATGCCGAGGAGTCCGCGCAAACGGCTACTTCGATTACCATCATCTTCGATAACTCCGGCTCAATGGCGGAAAATCGAAAGCTGGATCAGGCAAAGAAAGCTTTCACCTCCTGGCTGCAGTCTTTGCCTCCGAATTACAGCCTCGGACTGATTCATTTCAACGTCGGTAAAGCCGTTCTCGCTGTGCCTACCGGGCGCGACAATCGCGACAAGTTGCTGAGCAGTGTGAATAAGCTGAAACCCTACGGGAAAACTCCGGTCGCCGGTTGCCTGAAAATTGCCAACGGCCAGATCGCCACCCGGCGCGGGGAATTTTCCCCCTACGAACGTCATGTGGTCGTGGTGTTTACCGATGGTATCGAAACCGTCGACAAGCGGGGCAACAAGGGAGTGGTTCAGGAGATTCAAAGTCTGCGCGATCAAAAAATCGAAGTAGTCGGAATCGGCTTTCACGGTCAGGGTGACTACATGAAACCAGCCGCCACCACTTTCTTTCATGCTTCCGACGAGAAGGAACTGGTCGCCGGGCTGACTCAGGTGGATGCCGAGATCGGTGATGACTCGGATATCGAAATCAGCGAAAAGGATTTAGCCGCAATTGCCAAGGCGGACATTCCACTTCCCAAAGCACCGGCGGAATATGTCGCTACGAAAAAGAAGTGACGCGAATTCTTAATTCATCCCTTTCATGAAAAAGAACCTGTTCGTCATCGTTTGTATCCTGGCTCTGCTGGGGATGCTGGGCTGGAAATTTTCCGAGAACTGGCGCAAGAAACGCAGTCAGGAAAACCGGCTAATTTCCACCAGTGACGCGGCCAACATCAAGGAGACCATCACAGTCGCCGGTGACGACTGGTTGGGTTACCTGATCTTTCGCTCGCGCGCTTTTCAGCAGGAACTCGAAAAAAGCCAAATCGGAGTCCGCTTCGAGATGGAGCCCGACTTCAAGACCCGCTACGCCAAGCTGGGCTCCGGTGAATTCGACTTTGCCTGCGGCACGATCGATTCCTACCTGCTCAATGCAGCAGACACCAGGTATCCCGGTGTGATTGTTTTCGGAATTGATGAATCGTTTGGCGGCGACGCCATTATCGTTCAGGAAAAGATTACCTCTCTGGATGATATGAAAGAGCCGGGAGTGACCGGCGCCCTGGTTGGGTTTTCTCCGTCCGAGTTTTTGCTTAAGTCCCAGATTTCCCATTTCGGTATCGAAGCCCTGTTGCCGCGTATCACCGCCAGCCGGAC
>JAHDCN010000320.1 GCA_020629815.1 Verrucomicrobiota bacterium | reverse complement strand
TAGGCTCCGCGGAGGCGTAGGGATACGCCTCCCTACCATTATCAAACGTAGCACAGGCACTCTTGCCTGTGGCATCCTTCCCCTACTTCGGCGCATACGTATTCGAAGTCTTTGTTCCGCTGTATTGATACGGTATCTGCTTTAGACCTTTCGGCGGCACATTCGCTTCGGCAATTCGTTGATGCAGCTTGGCGGACCACTGTTTCACCAGCTCGGCTTGAGCCGGATCGTTGGCGAGATTCTTCAGCTCTTCGGGATCCGATTCGTGATCGTAGAATTCGTTGCCCTCAGCTCCTTTCTCTCCCCACTCGGTGTAGCGATAGCGTTTACCGACGATGCTGTAACCATTCTTAAACTGGGACAAGGCAGTCTCGCGAACATCCTTTTTGGCTCCTTCCAGAATCGGCAGCAGACTGCTGCCTGACAAATTATCTGGTGCTTCTAATCCAGTCAGCTCCGCCAGCGTCGGGTAAAAGTCGATCATCTCGACAGGGCAATCAGAAGCCGAGCCTTTTGCTTTTACTCCCGGTCCGGCAATCACCAGCGGCACGCGCGTGGCATTGCTAAACAACGTGGTCTTTTGCCAATGGCCATGCTCACCCATGTGGTAGCCATGATCGGAGGTAAACACCACAACGGTGTTCTTCGCCAGCCCCGTCTCCTCCAGCGCATCGAGAATTCGACCGAGCTGCGCATCGGCGAAAGTGATCGAGGCGTAGTAGGACTGAATGATCTCCCGACTGAGTTCGTCGCTGAGATCACGCTGGTCTTTCTTACTGGTCAGTGAACGCCAGGCCGGAAGTGGAAGCGTGTCTTTGTAGTTTTCGGGCACCTTCGGGACTTCGATCTGATCGAGGTCATACATGTCGAAATATTTCTTTGGAGCCACATAGGGCGTGTGCGGACGAAACAATCCGACTGCCAGGAAAAACGGCACGCCATCCTTGGCGCTCTTTTGCAACTCGGCGACGGCATGGGTTGCGGCGATACCATCGGTCTGCTCCTCGTCGGTTCCGTCAGCGGCGAGCCAGCTCAACGTTCCGCCGAAAGCTTTTTCTCGGAGTGTTTTAATCAACGGCTCATCGGTCACGTCGCGTCCGCGCGGATTGATGGTATAGTTCCACGACCAGGGATCATCATGACCACTGGTGCCGATGTGCTTGGGCACATGATAGTGATAGAGTTTTCCGATTCGCGTGGCGAAGTAGCCGTTCTCCCGAAACATCTGAGGCAGTGACTGCACATTCGGCAGTGTCTCCCGCAGGTAGATTGCATTGCCATGAATCAAAGTTTGATCCGGATACAGCCCAGTCATGAACGATGCCCGACTCGGCCCACAAAGGGCATACTGGCAGTGCGCATTGTCAAAGCGCACTCCCCGCTCAGCGAGCCGGTCGATATTCGGCGTCTTCACCATCGGGTGCCCATACAGCCCCATGTCACAGTTGAGATCGTCGCAGATCAGGAACAGGACGTTGGGTTTGGATTGCTGCGCTGAAGCGATCGTAAAGCACAGGAGAAAAGAGAGGAGACAGAGAGCCGATTTCATTTCGGGAAGAAACTGCGAACCAAGACTCAAAGCAAGGCCCGTATCTGAGAATGGGTTAAGCCACCTAAAACCGAACCAGCGAAAAGGTAGGGATGCGTGTCCCCACGCATCCGCACTGCCCAGCAGCCTGGTCCTACAGCCGGTCGAATGGCAAGATTCTTCGCGGATGTGTGGGGACACACATCCCTACCACCTGCAGCGAGCCCAAATGGCAACTCTAAATCCTAAAGGGACAAAACAACCGAGGAAATCTTAGCAATCGTTTTCTACTTTCGCAGGGACACTCGAATCAGCTCAGAGTCGTTTCGAATGTAAGCAGAGCCATCCGCGTAGGCAGGGTGCGACCAGACGATGTTGCGCTGGCGCATGTCCGGGCCATTCGGCTCAATCACCTTGGCTCGATCCAACTCTTCATATCCATCCGGGCTAAGTCTGGCGCTGATTAAGTTGCCCTCTTCATTGAACAGAAAATAGCGATCCTCATACGGCGTAAGAAAAATGTTAAACCACCGGAGCTTTCTCCCCTGCTTCGTCGAGGCTGCCATCGTCTCCCAAATCCGTTCTCCGGTTTGTTGATCCAGACAACGAAGTTCGCCATAACTGCAAACGCCATAGATCACTCCGTCTTTCAGCACAGGTGTCGGCATAATACTATTGAGGTGCGTTGTGCGTTTCTCACTCACTTGCTGGGTCTGCCACATGACATCCGGCGTTGACTGATTCGGCTTCAATCGCAACATGGTCGAACCATTGTAAAACGCGGTAAAAAACAAGTGATCGCCATCCTGCTTCGGAGTCGGCACGCTCAATCCTGATCGCAACTTCCACGGTATCGACCAATACAGTTTTCCGGTAACGGGATTGAGGCTGTTTATCGCATCGGGATGCCAGACAATCACTTGGTCCTTGCCTCCATGTTTGATCAATGTCGGAGGACAGTAGCCCGGCTCACTGGCGGCCAGTGCACGCCAGACTTCTTTGCCGGTGTTTTTGTCCAATGCAAGAACAGTCGATCCCTGGCCTCCTCCCATCGTGATGAGAAGCTCACCATAGATCAAAGGCGCTGCCGCATATCCCCAGGTCGGAGTCTCCTGCCCCAGATAATCGCGCAAGTTTTTCTCCCAAAGGACTGAGCCGTCCTCCGTTTTCAAACAAAACAAATGCCCCTCGGCTCCGAGTGTAAATACCCGATCTTTCTCCACCAATGGAGTCGCTCTCGGCCCGGCCGCATAACTCACCGTGTAGTTGGCCGAATACTTGTGCTTCCAGATTACATGTCCGCTCTTGGAGTCAATACAAAGCACACTTTCTGTCCCCGGAATCTCGCCACGTTGAAAGGGATTGCCCGCAGCCTGGGCATCCTTTGCTAACTCCCGGTCTGTGACATAGACCCGTCCTCCTGAAACGGCCGGCCCTGAATATCCAGAGCCGATTTTCAACCGCCAGAGAATCTCAGGACCGCCTTTGGGAAACTTCTCCAGTATCCCCGAGTCTCGCCAGACTCCCGATCGATCAGAGCCCAGCCATTGTGACCAATCATCTGCAGCAGCGATGCCCGAGAGAAACACCAGACAACTTATTAAAATCCCCCTCATAAAAAAAGAATAGCAAACTTCGCCGGAACAGGAAAATATAATCTATGCGCTTTCCTTATCTAGTGGTTGCTCTGTTGCTCTCTTCTTTGCCTGTGTTTGCGCAGGAAAAGGACGATGCCTCTGACTTTCAGTTTCACACCCCCGAGAACTGGCGTGGCGAAGTGATTCATTTGCCTCCCGGCTTTGCCAAAGACCTGGAGTGGAACGGTGTCGAAAGCATCAAGTTCGCCCCGGGAATGTTCCAGCCCGACAGCGAGTCTTTTTTCTCGTATCTTCTGGTGTTTCGTCTCGCGGCTGATGACGACATCAGTGAGAAAGCCGTCAGCGAACAGATTCTTGTCTACTATCAGGGACTCGCAAAAGCGGTGATGGGCGGTAAAGGGAAAGCGGTCGATACCGGGGCCTTTAGCTTCGAAATGGCGAAGGCCGAAGCAGACGCGGACACCAACCCCACTGCCGCGAAAGACGCCGAAGTTTCCTACTGGGTCGGCACCTTGAACTGGGTGGAGCCTTTCGCTACTCAAAAGCAACAGGCTCTGAGAATTGAAGTCCA
>JAHDCN010000319.1 GCA_020629815.1 Verrucomicrobiota bacterium | reverse complement strand
AAGCTGGTCGAAATACCGGACTTTTAGCGCTGAGAAATTGACCGATTCTCAGTGAAAGATGAACGGCACGCCCAGCTTCTCAAAGGCGGCTTTTTCCTCTGACATGTAGCGCTCCGCCAGCTCGTTGAACTTGCCTTGCTCCCGGTATTGATGAAGAAACGCATTCACTTCGTTGCGCAGGTCATTGTTGCCTTTCTTAATCCCGACTGCCCAGGTTTCCTCCCGGATCGGCTTCAGAATCGGGCGGGTTTTGTCCTCGTGGTTCTTCCAGTGCTGATAGATGGAAATTTGATCATAGATAAACGCATCCGCTTTGCCCTGCACGACTTCGAGGACACAGGTTGCGGACTCATCGAGAACAATCAATTCCGCTTCCGGGAGATTCTCTTTTGCCCACAGGTGACCGGTAGTCGAAAGCTTGACGGCCAGTTTCGGTTTTCCCTTTTGCAAATCATCGGCTGATTGAATTGACGAGTCTTTCCCTACCAACATACAGAGCCCATTGGTCACGTAGCCGTCGGAAAAGTCGATCTGGCGGGCCCTTTTTTCTGTGACCGTCATTGATGCAATAATCAGATCGATCTTGTCGGATTTCAGCGCCGGAATAATGCCGTTCCATTCCACATCCACAATCTCGACCGGCCGCCCCAGATATTCAGCCAAATCCTCCGACATGCGAACGCTGATCCCATCGGGCTGATTATTCGTATCGCGCATTTCGAAAGGTGGATAAGACAATTCCATACCTACCCGCAGCGGTTTCGGCCCCTCGGATTCGGGAGATTTTCCGCAAGAACTCAGAAAGACTACAGAAGTAAAAAAGACAAACAATCGCCCAATCATACCCCTTTAGCTTTCCCTTGATTCATACTGCCCGCAACGGACAAAAACCACTTGCTCCATTTCATGGAAAGTGATACGCCTCCCGCACATGAAACCAAAACCCTCTTTTTGCCTGTTACTTCTGGTGGTTTTCAGCGCTACTTTCACGTCCTGCAAATCAACCTGGACCGAGAAGCAAACGTCGCAGCTTTCCACTATTCGTTTTGTCGCCAGCGAATACAATGGCAACGCCTACCGAACCCCCAAAGCGGTTAGCCCGGAACTGGAGCGAAATGTCGATACCGGTGGAGGCAATGGCCTGATTGGAACAGCTGTTTATGGGACCGTGGCAGCTTCCAAGCACGCCATTATGAAAGAAAAATTTGGCTCTTCAATCGCTCAGATCGACGGTCAGCCCCCGAAAGGCATTCCGGGAGTCACTGCAGCAACATTGGAAAAAAGACTGGCCAACCTGTCCTTTTTCAAGGACCGAATTACGGAATCGGGAGTTGCCACTTTGCATGTCGAAGTCCGGGAATATGGGCTGCAAAGAATGGAAGGATCACAAAACTTTGCTCCTTATATAACTGCCAATGGTAAATTGATAGGTGAAACAGGGAAGAAAATATGGGAGAGCCGTCACACGACAAGAGGCCGTGGACCAGCGCAGGGAACGCTTGAATTTTATGCCGAAGACTCAACTCGGTTACAAGATCACCTCAATCAGGTTGCGGACCTGTTAAGTGATCATTGGGCGACGGCCTTAAAAGAGAAATCCGGCAGTACCACATTGGGCCTGGAAGCCTCCGAATTGAGCAGCCATGCCTACCCGGAATACCAATCACCCCATCAGTGGGGCGTCCACGTAGATCGTTGACTATCCCCCGAATCCATCGGAGCATATCGCCCCCACGATGATGCTCGAAAAACTGATCTCCATTCTGGAAAAGTCCGCGGCCGCCGAGGCTGTTTCCTGGCTTAGGGAAACAGTGGCCAGCCAACGCGCAGAATTTCAACAGCGTCCGTTTTACTACGCTTTCAGCGGCGTCTCCCGTCATTTCGACAAAAAGGCCGGAATTGAACCAACCACTGACGATCTGGCCGAATTGGAAAAAGAAATCGCCGGTTTCACCGTCAAACACTGGGACGAATTCCGACTGGCGCGGGTAATTCTTTTGATTGTTCTCGGAGAGCAAGAGAAATCCACTTTTCAGGAGACTCTCGATGCGCTGCTCAACACAGCTGACTTGCGTGAACAAACCGCCATTTTTTCAGCGTATCCCCTGCTCCCTCACCAGGAAGATCTGATAGAGTCTGCCATCGATGGATTGCGCACCAACATCGTTGATATCTACGACGCTATCGCTCTGGACAATCCTTTTCCCAGCCAGCATTTCAGCGACGAAGCCTGGAACCAAATGGTGCTGAAAGCGCTGTTCATTGACCGCCCTCTCTACCGAATTTATGGCATCGACTACCGGGCCAACCTTCCTCTCGCAGAAGCGATGTCCAACCTCGCCCACGAACGCTGGGCTGCAGGACGCTGGGTTTCCCCGGAATTGTGGCGGAGCTGCGCCAATTTTCTCACTGAGCAGATTGTCGAAGATGTTGCCCGTGTCGCCGACACCGAAGAACCCGGTCAAAAAGAAGCGGCCGCTTTGATTGTCGCCAATGACGACGAAGGCAAGCTCGATCACATTCGGGACAAGGTAAAAACCTTCCTCGATGATGTAGCCGACAGCAGACTCACCTGGAACTCTCTCGGCGAACAACTCTAGTGCATTCCTAACTTCAAAAAACCAGATACCAACTACTTTCCCAAATGCGCTTCTTCGATTCCCACGTTCACATGGTGTCCCGCACCACCGATGATTACCAACGCATGGCTGCAGCCGGTGTCGCTGCCATCATTGAGCCATCCTTTTGGCAGGGCCAGCCGCGAACCGAAGTAGGCACCTTCAAGGACTACTTCAACACGCTCATCGGATTTGAACGTTTCCGCGCCAGCCAGTTCGGTATCCAGCACTACTGCACCATTGGGTTGAACCCGAAGGAGGCGAACAACGAAAAGCTCGCAGAGCAGGTAATGGAACTGATGCCATTATACATTTGTAAGGAAGGCGTAGTAGGGATCGGTGAAATTGGTTATGATGATCAAACTCCCGCCGAGGAGAAATATCTACAACTCCAGGCACAAATGGCGCTGGAAGCAGATCTTCCGATTCAAATTCACACGCCTCACCGGGACAAAAAAACCGGCACGATCCGTACAATGGATGTCCTCGAGGACGTAGGCGTTTCCCCGGATAAAGTGATCATTGATCACAATAACGAAGAGACAGTTCGTGATGTTCTCGACCGAGGTTATTGGGCTGCGTTTACCATTTACCCCCACACCAAGCTCGGCAATGAGCGGATGTTCGAAATCATGAAAGACTACGGTGCCGAGCGCATTGTAGTCGACAGTGCCGCCGATTGGGGAATCAGCGACCCACTGGCCGTGCCTAAGACTGCAGCCCTGCTCAACGAGCGCGGAATTTCAGTCGAGGAAATCGAGCAGGTCACTTATCACAACCCGCTCAAGGCCTACGGGCAAAGCGGCCAAGTTGAGGAAAACGACTGGGAAGGCATCGAAGGCATCGATCCTACTGCCCTTTTTGAGGGAAACACTCTGCTCCGTGGTGGGATGGATATTGAGACGGCGATGTCTCAGTATTTGATTGAGTGATTTACCCCCCCGGCTTCACGGGATTGACGAAAAATGCTGCATCCGCCTAAGGTTCCCTATGAATGGGAGATCCCTCTGCCTGCTTTTGCTGATCTGCACTCTACCGGTCGCAGCTACCCCGAATGATGCCGACCGGGACGGACTTTTGG
>JAHDCN010000318.1 GCA_020629815.1 Verrucomicrobiota bacterium | reverse complement strand
GGCAAAGGGGTGCGCGCCAGCCAGTTGCCCGATGCCAAGCTGGATCTCAAATCGGGATTCCTCGCCAATCTTGGTCGCCCGGTCCGTGAAAGCGCCTGCGAATGCGAGCGCTCCGCTGACATGCAAATGAGCGCTGTGATGGCGTTTCTTTCCGGCCCCGCAATTGCTGACGCAGTGGGCGCGAAAGACAGCGAACTCGCCACTTTGGTAAAGGCGCAACCTGACGACAAAAAGCTCATCGAAGAAATCTACTACCGCGTCCTCAGCAGATCCCCGAACCCGGCCGAAGTAGAGGCGGCCTTAAAAAGCTTTGGTGAGATCGATGGCGACCATGCAGCTCTGGTCAAGAAACTCGCAAAAGCCGAAGCCGACTGGGTGCCGAAACGTTCCGAGTTGGAAATCAAACGTCTCCAGGGAATCTCAAAAGCAAAGGGTGAGCTCGACGCCTACATGCCGACTCACAACGCCAATAAGGCGAAAGCCGAAGGCGAACAGAAGAAGCGAATTGCCGCAGCGGAAAAAGCACTCACTGATCGAACCGCCCAACTCCCGAAAGCGGTTACTGATTTTGCATCCAACGTCAAACCAGCACAGCTCTACACCAAGTGGAAGGTGCTTCCGACCGCGAGTGTGACCGCATCCGACAAGTCAAAAACGGAAACACTCCCGGACGGATCCATTCGCTCCGCAGGAGGCAACAAACCGCGAAATCTCGATTTTCTCGTCACTGGGAACATCAAGGATCAGAACATAACCGGCATCATGATCGAAGCGATTCCGGATGAAACCTTTCCGAGCTTGGGCCCCGGCTTAAACCCGAAAGATCCAAACTTTGTCATTACTGAAGTGCAGACCCGTTGGCATACAGATCCGAAGAAGCCTACCCAGATCGCCATTGCCGACGCAAAAGCGGATTTCAATCAGAACGGGTTCAATGTGAAGAATACCTTCAATGGAAAACTCGACCGCAACGACAAAGGCTGGGCGCTTTCGGGATCCAATCTTTTTGAACCTCACCGGGCCGTTTTCAAATTTAAGGAGCCTGTCAAAGGTGACGCAAAGGGAGCCCAACTCGTGATTGGAATCCTGTGTCGCTATGGTGGCGGCGAATATCCGATCGGTCGTTTTCGAATTTGGTATACCACCGATGCTGATCCGATGAATTTCGGACTCCCCGCTCACATCGCCCAAATCGTTACCATCAATCCGGTTTCGAGGAGCGAAGAGCAAAAGAAAGCCTTAGCCGCCTACGTGACTGAGAACGATGCCGATTACCTGAAGAAAAAGATGGAGGTCATCAAACAGAAGCGCCCTCTCCCTGCCGACCCAAAACTGGGACAATTACAGGCTGCGATCAAAACAGCTGAGCTGCCAATTAAGCAAGCAGGCGATGTTCTGCAGCTGCGCCAGGACATGCAATACTCAATCGAGCAATCAGCCAACCGCAGGCTGACCGCTGCACAGGATCTCACCTGGGCACTGATCAACAACCCGGCATTCCTGTTCAATCATTGATCACGCCTTACTCCATTGTTCCCTAATCTCAAAATATCTCCTACTCTAACAAAGCCTTCCCGCGGCCACAGCTAATCCCACAGCTAATCCCTAACGCAAAAAAATAATGATCAGACTACCCGGACAAATTGCCAAAGACCTCTGTGATCCACACCTGAAACCCGGCCGCCGCGACTTTCTTCGCATGGGCGGAGCTGGAATGCTGGGGATGACGCTGAATAATATCTTCGCTGTGCAGAACGCCAGCGCCAACTCGCCGCTAGTTGGACGTCCCGGATGGGGCAAAGCCAAATCGGTGATCATGGTTTATCTGCAAGGCGGTCCCAGTCACCTGGACTTGTGGGATCCAAAGCCGGATGCACCTGACAATGTCCGCTCCATCTTCAAACCGATTAATACCAAAACGGACGGGCTGCAGTTTACCGAAATTCTGCCCAAGCTGGCTCAGGTGACGGATAAGTTCACGACCGTCCAGTCGATGAGCTACCAGCCCAACGGACTGTTTAACCATACGGCGGCGATCTACCAAATCATGACCGGCTACACAACCGACAAGGTCAGCCCATCCGGTCAACTGGAACCACCGTCGCCGAAAGACTTTCCCAATTTCGGAGCCAACATCATTCGCCTTAAACCGACCGAAGAGCCGATGCTCCCGTTTGTAGTGATGCCCCGCCCGCTGCAAGAATCCAATGTGGTCAACAAAGGTGGCACCGCCGGTTTCCTCGGTAAGGCATACGACCCTTATTACCTGTTCCCTGACGGCGATGACATGAGCATGACCAAGATGGACTCACTGCGTGTTGATGATCTTCAGCTTCGCCCGGATGTGTTTTCTCTGCGCCTGAAACGCCGCGCCAAACTTCGTTCTGCATTGAGCGACCAAATGCCGACGATTGATAAGGCAGTTGAAAAATACAATCTCGACGAATACTACGATAAAGCCCTCAACTTGATTGTGTCCGGACGCGCTCGCGATGCTTTTAACATCGAAGCCGAAACCGATAAGACCCGCGAGATGTATGGCCGCAACACGTTCGGGCAAAGCTGTCTGCTCGCACGTCGACTGGTTGAGGCAGGCACCAAAGTCGTCGAAGTGATCTGGCCAAAAGTAGCCAACTCCAATAATCACAGTTGGGATCACCACGTAGGACTTCCCAAGCGAATGAAAGATCAATCCGGTCCAATGCTGGATTCAGGTCTTTCCGCCCTGTTCACCGATCTGGATGAGCGCGGCCTGCTCGATGAGACACTGGTCGTTGCGATCGGCGAATTTGGCCGTAGTCCGGAAATGGGAATCTCCACCAGCGGTAACAACAACAGTGCCGATGGTCGCGATCACTGGCCGTATTGCTACACCAGCATCATCGGTGGTGCCGGTGTGAAACGTGGCTACTTGCACGGTAAGTCAGACAAGACCGGCAGCGCTCCAGCTGAAGACCCGGTTCACCCAACCGAAATTCTGGCTACGATTTACCACACCATGGGAATCGATCCGCAGACCATCGTCTATAACCACCTCAACCAACCGCGTGAGTTGGTGAAAGGCGAATACGTTGAGAAGCTGTTTGCCTAACAGAGAGCTTTCCATTGGCGAATTTGCCCAAAGTCCTTTTCACTCTTCAGGTACCCGAGGATCATCTCGCACCCCTGGACGGAGTTGCCGATGTCGTGATGATCGACAACGGTGTCAACGCAATGCCCCGGGAGCAGGTTCTGGAGGTTTTGCCGGACTGTCGCGGAGTCATCTCGCAGGGCGAATTAGGAGTGGATGACGAACTCTTAGATAGCGCACCAAATTTACAAATCGTGGCAAATGCTGCGATGGGAATCGACAATCTTGATCTCGATGCCCTGAAGCGACGCGGCATTCGCGCCAGCAACACGCCGGATGCCTTTGCCGAATCGACAGCCGATCACACCATGGGATTGCTGCTCGCGTTGACCAGACGAATTGCGGAGACTGACCGCTTTGTGCGTAGTGGCGAATGGGCGAAAACCAAAATGCAGCCGTTGCGTTGGGAAAGCTCCCTGGCCGCAGCGAAAACACTGGGCATCATCGGCTACGGACGAATTGCTCAAAAGGTAGAGCAGCGGGCCCGGGCCTTTAACATGTCAGTGCTTCATACCCGTTCGCGTCCCAGTGACGATCCCAATTTCCGAACCTTTGAGGCATTGCTGAGCGAGTCTGATA
>JAHDCN010000317.1 GCA_020629815.1 Verrucomicrobiota bacterium | reverse complement strand
GTTTTCTACTGTTTTTCGGTCCTCCATTCAAGAGGAAATCCGCGTGCCACCGCTACACAAAAAAACCCGGAAGCGAACTCCCGGGTTTTCGAAAATCGTTTCGCTCTCTCTTAGAACGTTGCAGTAGCTCCGATGTGCCAGCGACCTGACTCGTCGATTCCCTGAATGTTGTCAGAAACAACCGGGTAACCGTAATCAACCCGAAGCTTAAACTTGTCGCGGTAGTCCCAACGAAGACCCGCACCAACGGAACCAATCGCCTGATGACTTGCTTCGCCAGGAAGGAGACTTTCGTTTCCTACGTGAGCAGCATCGAAGAATCCCAGAAAGCGCAGACTGTCGTAGGTGTTATCGATATCAAGAATCCGCGCGAAAGAAAGCTCTGGAGTGTAAAGCTCAAGAGTTGTCCAGAATCCGTGGTCTCCACGAATCACACGCTGATCGAAACCGCGAACTGTGTCATAACCACCGGCACCGATCTGCTCGGAAGCCTGCAGATTCTCATTGGCAATCTGACCTGTGATTTTGAAACGTGCTGACCAGTCCTCACGCAGACGTCGCTGGTGCTCGAAACTCGCAGTTGCGTAGAAGTAATCCGAAGAAGAGTTGAAACGGGAAGCAGCGAAACGCGCATCTGTATTGATGTCGTTGAAATCTCCTGGTGAGTAGTAACCCCGAATATCCCACTGACTTACACCACGCTTGTGCTGGATCGTTTCTTTGTAGCCAAGGCTGAACTGGAAAATTTCCACACGATTGTTGTTAACCGGGTTCTGAACGTTCAGAGGACCACCGAATTCAAGATCATTACCATTCGACTTCCAATCGAAACCGAAATCAAGCTCACGACCGGAACGGTTTTTGATCGTATCCAATGGAATCGCATACCGTGCGCTCAACTGTTGGTTATCACCCGAGGAGTTCAGGAAGTTTCCGTTGCCCACAGGGATCGGATCGGAGTCGACCTCGACGTATGATGCCAACAACGTAACCGTGTGACGCCACGGCAGGTTTTGCGTGTAAACCATCGAGTGGCCGCGAACATGCTCGAAATCCCAGTCCGACGTGAACTGATAGCTCAAACTCTTCGATGGGCCGAAAATACTGCCTAAGTTTGTTCCAAAAATGAACCGATCCTCCCCGAGGAACTGCACACCTGAATCTTCGTAACCAATGTAAAACCAATCTGATTTCTGGTCGTAGGTCTTCACAATGATATCGGAAGTTCCAAACTCATAACCCGGAGCGTAAACAATGTCCGCCTTCCGGTAGGGACTGCGATTAATCCACGAAACGTCGCGCAGGACTTCAGAAGCACGAATCACTTCACCCTTCTTCACCCGCATTTGGCTACGAATGAATTCTTCGGTATCAGCATCAACACCTTCCACACGAACACGGGCCAGCTTTGACTCAATCACCACCAGCTGAACAACACCAGACGTAATATCCTGTTCAGGAAGCAACACATCCACAACAGGGCGGTCACCTTCGCGGTAGGAAACGATCACTTCTTTGACCATCTGGTCGAGAGAAGTCAGAGATACCGGTCTGCCGATATAACTCTGCAGAGTCAATCCCACCTCGCGGGGAAACTCATCAAAATCGTGCCAAATACCTTCAACACCTGGCCAGCCGTCAGGACGAACATCACCCGGTCGCGGCAAAAGAACCACGCCGAGAAGTTGATTCACCAGCAGTTCTTCCTGTCCGGTCCCACCAGCGATCTGGCCCTTCTGACCGGCCGTGTTTAAATTATGGAAACGCCCCAGCTTGTCTACTTTGAGGGGACCTTCACCACCTCCGGTATCAAGAACTGCCCTCGTTTCATGAACGCGATTCTGCGTCTGCGGAGGCAGGACATCCATCAGGATCTCCGTGCCATACTGGTCAGTTACTGTTTGCTGCGCGTGACCCACAGTCGGCATTACTACCGCTGCTATGGCCCCGAGCGTCGTGAGAATGTTTCGTAGTCTCATTATAAACAAGTGGTCTCGAGTAGTTCGGGCACTACCCTAGAGGTCTATGGATTAACACAGGAAAAGAGCGTTGAAAAAGGTTTTTTTAACAAATTTTCTTCGCTTATTTCCCACCCTTGCGAATCATAGGAGGGAAATCTCACACAATGGAAGCGAAAAATCAGGAATTTTTAACTGATACTCACACTCATCTGGGTTCTTCAAAGTTTGCCGGCAAGCGCGCTGAAGTTGTTTCCCGGGCAGAAGAAAACGGAGTCAGACGAATGATTTCCATTGCCTGCGACCTGGAGGACTCGCGGGAAAACGTCGGATTCTCCCAGCGGTTTGACAGTGTTTTTGGAACAGCCGGAGTCCACCCAACCTATATTCACGAAATCGATGGCAGTCGCCATTTTCAAAATGACAGCGAATGGCTGGATGAAATTCGAGAACTTTCGAGGGGGAAAAAGATCTGTGCCATTGGCGAGATCGGTTTGGATTACTTTCACCCACCACAGGACGGCAGCGAGGAATCGGTCTGGCGTTCCCGTCAGCGAGAGGTTTTCGAACAACTGCTGCAGCTCTCCATTGAGGAAGACCTTCCTACGGTAATTCATCAGCGCAATTGCTCGGAGGATATCTTTCCTGTGCTTGCGAATTTCCCTAAAGCAAAAGCCGTGCTGCATTGTTTTGGCGGAACGACCAAAGAAGCAGAAGCGGCACTTGAACTGGGACACTATTTGTCTTTCACCGGTATCCTCACGTTTCCCAAAGCAGAAGAGGTTCGGGAAGTTGCGCGAATAATTCCGCTCGATCGAGTTATGGTAGAGACAGATGCTCCCTACCTCGCTCCCGTTCCGTTTCGGGGCAAACAGTGCGAGCCTTTCATGGTGAAGCACACCGCTGCCGAATTGGCCCGGGTTCACGATTTGGAAGATAGCGAGATGGCAAAAATCACCAGCAAAAACGCGTGCGATTTCTTTAAATTGCCAACGCTTTCGTGACTAAATCATGTGACAGAAACGTCATTGCAATCGCAGCGTTGTGGTTTACTTCGTTGCACTTCTGCAAATACAGATCTAAATTACTACTGTATTTGTGAAAAATACAATCAACCCGCACAAGCAATGTTCTCTGTACGAAACAGCCTCGTTCGTGAAAAGAAATTCCCCAAGCTTCTTCCAGACGGAAGGCGCCCGCATCATGCCGTCACTCTGACGGATGATCACACCCTTTTCCTGCTTCACCAGCAGCGCGATATGATTGAGAAGAGATCCGCTCGCAAGAAAGGTTTCTTCAAGCGCTAGGAATTGAGCGCATTTCCGCAGCAGGCTCGTTATGAAGCCAGTTCCCGTGCTTGCTGTTTTCGATAGCCATACTCCGTATTTGGCTTTTCGCCTGAATGCTCTTCATGAAGAGCTAAATCGTAGGGGTCTGGATAAATCTATCGATTTACAAGTCGTCCTGATCGGCGCCGAGGAGAAAAGCTACAGTTGGGATGGAGATGGACTGCAGTCCCTTTATCAGCCACAGCTGCACATTTTATCAGAGCAATTTCGCGGGCTGGGACTGAAGAAACTGTTTCACCCATCCGTCGGTCCGTGTCTTTGGCGGTTGGGAAAAATTCTGTTTCGCCTCCGACCGAAAATTCTCTTCGTCGGCGGGTATGACCGACCGGAAAGTATCTTCTCCTCGATTGTGTCACGACTTTGGGGTGGAAAGACCGGAGTGTGGAACGACTCGAAATTCTC
>JAHDCN010000316.1 GCA_020629815.1 Verrucomicrobiota bacterium | reverse complement strand
GTGGGCGGATTTAGCGGCGAAAGACTACTCTACCCGCTCGATCTGTCAAAAAAAAGTTGGCCGATTTTTTCAAAAAATCTTGACCATAGCCGGGATTTTTGTCAGCCGCCGAATTTCGGGGCAAATCAGGCCTGTTTTTACGCATTCAATCGTTCTCCCTGCGGGCAAGCTCAGCTTCGAGTTGCCGCACTTTCTCCTGCAATTGCTCGATTTCTTTTTTCTGCTGACTGGAATGCTTGGACTTAGCCTTTTTGCCTCCCTGAATACTGGCCAAAACAGGGTTTTCGAGCAGGGAAAGACGTTCTTCCGCCCGGCGGATCTTTCGATCCTGACTTTTCTCCCGATAGATCCGCAAATTATGTCGCAGAGCGACGCACTCTGCACGCTTATCCCAGGTCCCCTCTTCAATTTCCTGAACGACTAGATTCCGCCGAATTAATTTCTCTCGGTAAAAGGCCATATCATACGCATAACCACTCGACATGTGCGATGGCACCCGTGGCATCGGAATGGAGCGAATCCAATATTGCTTCACCGTTTCAGAGGTAACCTCGTCCGACGTTACAGGAAATAGCGGCATTGATTCTGGAAAATCCCGATTCTCTTCCTGAGCCTTCAGAGAAAGAAGCCCCGAAATGAAGACTACCAGAATACGACGCAAGACTCGGCTCATCCTTTGATGACGAACCGCGAGACAAATTATGCGAAATCTCGACTGGAATCACTCCACGTCTTCAACCACTCGCTCAATCTTGGTCGCCTTACCGGTCGTCTCGTCTACATCCACAATCACCCCACGCACACCAACGACACCTTTTGCCACCGGAAAGCGTCTGGGAGTAGAGGTGAGAAAGCGCTCGACGATCGGTTCAATGCTTCGCCCGAGGATCGACTCCAAAGGACCACACATCCCTGCGTCGCTAAGAAATGCAGTGCCTCCCGGAAAAATCTGTTCATCCGCCGTTTGCACATGAGTGTGCGTTCCCACGACAGCAGACACCTTCCCGTCAAGGATACGCCCCATCGCAATTTTCTCTGATGTCGTCTCCGCATGCATATCGACGAAGATTACCTGCACCCCTTCTTCACTGCGCAGGCGCTCGGCCTCAGCTAAAGCAGCCCGAAACGGATTTTCCAACGGCGGCTGGATAAACGTCCTGCCTTGGACATTGATTACGCCCACTGCAATACCACTTTGCGTTTCCAACACCACCGATCCGGCACCTACTGTCCCATCAGGATAATTGATCGGCCGCAGCAATCGCGGTTCAGTTTCAAAATAATCGACAATGTCATGCTGGTCCCAGACATGATCCCCTGTAGTGATCACCGCAGCGCCGGCTCGCAACAAATCGATACTGATCTTCGAGGTGATTCCCCGACCACCGGCGGAGTTCTCTCCGTTTACGATCGCAAAATCAATCCCCCACTCCTTCTTCCAATCGGGCAGATTATTAATCACAGCTTTGCGCCCGGGCTCACCAACAATATCTCCTAGAAATAACAATCGAATCATGCTTCCTTCGCTAAACGTTCTGCCCATATCCGGACTCGCGGTTTTCTGCCTTAGCCCCTCATTTAGGCAGAGATTACCCGACATCCAGAGATGAACCGGGCAACAACCTCACCTTGCTTTGTTTACCGAAAAGATCAGCCATTTTTTTTGCCGTATTTCGACAGCGTTGGCTTTTGTTGCCTTCCTGCTCGTCAGCGCAATTGGTATCCAAAAAGCAGTCGCTCAGCAAAGCGTTGCAGCGGCTACCCTGACAGCTGTGCCCGAGGCAGAGGGTGACTTTGATTTTTCTGTGCAGGAACCGGTTGCTCCTCATCCTGACATTGCCAGGCTGGGAACCATCCCCGATTGGTCGGTTCTGGATAGATATCAGAAATCCATTACTCGTGAGGAATTCACCTATTTGCTGAATCACTGCTACGCCCGCCGGGAGTCAGACTACAACGGAATGATTGAGATTCAGTTCGACCGGGCCCGAATCCGGAAGCAGTCGAATTTTTCCGCGGGCGGCTATTACGATCTGTTCTTCAAACCCGGAGCTTTCGCTCCTCCGTCAGAGAACCGCTATTGGCGCAGCGCAGTCGAACACGAAGCCCTTCCGAAAAATAACAATCGCCCACTGGAAGGAATTCGCATCGCAGTAGACCCCGGCCACATCGGTGGCATTTGGCATACCTGGGACGACCGCAATTTCAAGATCGGCAAAGACACGATCGCCGTTCAGGAAGGTCGCATGACTCTGAAAGTAGCGGAGATTCTGGCTCGCGACTTGAGCGCACTGGGAGCGACCGTTTACCTCACCCGTCATGAGCTGGAACCGGTGACTGACTTGCGCGTCGAAGACCTACGCGAGGAGGCCCGTTCGTATTTGATCAGGAAGAGAAAGGTCCCCTCCTCCGGAATGATTTCTCAAACTGCCAAAGTCATGTTCGCGATTTCCAGCGAGATCCGAACCCGGGCCGATTTAGTTAATGAAAGCATGCGCCCTGACCTGGCTCTTTGCCTGCATTTCAATGCCGCCCCCTGGCGTGGTCGCATCGCCCTCAACGCTCCCAATCATTTACATCTCCTGATCAATGGCTGCTACTCAGACGGGGAAATTAAAGAAGACGACACCCGTCTCGAAATGTTGCTTCGCCTACTCCAGCGAGTCTACTACGAAGAGGTTGGACTTGCCGACACATTGGCAAAAACTATGCAACGCGAAACTGGCCTCCCTCACATGGGCTACGGCGGAAATTCAGGAAAAGCTGTAATCGATAACAAGTATGTGTGGGCCCGCAATCTTCTCGCCAACAGGATGTTCATGTGCCCGGTGATCTTTTTTGAACCCTATTGCATGAATAACAAAGAAGTCTTCGCACGCGTCCAGGCAGGCGAATACGAAGGCCTTCGCGAGTTCGGCGGGAAGTACAAGAAGAACATCTATCAGGAATATGCGGACGGCGTCACTGCCGGTCTCGTACGGTATTTTCGCCAGAGAAGGTAAAGAGGAATCCGATGCAGAAACCGCGCTTCGAAGAACTCGACTACCGTGAGACACCGCTTGGTGGATTGAGCCTGCGTCGACGAACTATACTTTCGCTCGAGAATCAGGAAGTATACGAAATTCTTCTCGGTCATGAGTTTCTTATGTCGAGCCTGTTTACCCGGGTAGAGGAAGCGTTGGCTGAGCTGGGAATGGATGCTGCCCGGAAAGTATTCGGTGCCGACACGTCACTTGATGTAGTCGTCGGCGGACTTGGCCTCGGCTATACCGCGCGCAGCGCTTTGGCGGAAGAGCAGTTAGGCTCGCTTCTGGTGGTGGACTACCTGCAGCCCGTCATTGATTGGCATGAGGCCGGCCTGTGCCCGCTTGGCCCTGAACTAACTTCTGACAGCCGATGCCGATTTGTTCATGGCGATTTCTTTCGACTGGCATTGGGCATCGATAAAGGAAAACGCTTCGACCCGGACCAGTCAGATCGAAAGTTTCACGCCATACTACTCGATATCGATCATTCTCCCGACAAACTTCTGCACCAACAGCACGCGGATTTTTACTGCGCCGAAGGTTTGAAAAAAATGGCCGATACCCTCCACCCAGGCGGTATCTTTGCGATGTGGTCCGATGATCCGCCCGAGGAGGGATTTATGAACTCGCTTCAGGCAGCCTTTCCCCGCTGCGAATCCCACGTGGTCAGTTTTTACAATCCACTGCAGGAAAAGGAATCGGCCAGCACTGT
>JAHDCN010000315.1 GCA_020629815.1 Verrucomicrobiota bacterium | reverse complement strand
AAAGATTCGCCATAGCAGGCTCCCGCCCAAGCACCGCCTGCATCGATATCCGCCTGGTAACCGCCAATGGAAAACGGCTGCCCTTTGCGAAAGCTGCGAACCTGCACACCGGAGTTTCCACTTTCGATTTTGTATTGCAGCTTCAGCTCGAAGTCATCGACTTCACCGTTTTTCCAGATCAGGAACTGGTTGTATTTGATCGGTGCCTCCGCAGTCGTCTCACCAATGATCATGCCATCGACGGCTTTCCATAAAGTGGTATCACCTTCCCAGCCTTCCAGAGATTTTCCGTCGAAGAGAGAATGAAAGCCGTCACTCTTACCACCGTGATGATCCGCTTTGGCAAAAATGGCAAACAGTCCGGCCAGACCGATCACCGCACTAAAAGAAACAATCTCCCCTGTTTTCATAGACGCAAAGGCTACGAAGGGTTGCGTCGCTTGCAAAGAATTTTCAACAGGCTGACTTAACCCTGTTGGGTCACCGATCTAACCCTATTAGGTCCCTGACTGTACCCTGTTGAATCAGCCTTCGGCAGAGTTCCACTCGATCTTGATAGGTTCGATTTTCTCACTATCCGGCAGACGATCACCGACGTCTTTGAAAGTGATGAAAATCATGAAGCCAAACAACAGCATCACGAAAGCAGTTTGCACGATTTCCAACAAACGGACAGGCAGCGGCTTGCGACGAATCCACTCGGCAGTTGCCATCACGATATGACCACCATCCAGAACCGGGAATGGCATCAGGTTGAGAATCGCCAAATTCACGTTCAGCACCACACTGAACCAAATCACCTTCCGCCAACCGCTTGGCTCGGTGAACAGGTCATAATAAAGCCCCATGATTCCAGCAGGTCCGCTCAAGTGACTTCCCTTGATGCCTGACTTTGGAGAAAAGACTTTGCGCAGCGTGTTGTAAATCGACTTACTGGCATCAACCACCATCTTCAGAGGCGTGTCACTTGCCAGCCAGGTTTCGCCACCCTGATTCCAGACGATTCCCATCATGGGCTTCTTTAGAGAGCTGAGGTCTTCGCCGGGAGCACCTCCTGAAATTTTATCCGGTGTGCGTGGAGCAACCGAGATTGGCATTACTTTTCCAGCGCGCTCGATCTCTAAAGGAACCGGTTCGCCTTCCGCCCACTTCTGTTTCGCAAATGAGTAGGTATATGGTTTCTCTCCTTCAAACTTAACGATCTTGTCTCCTTTTTGCAGTCCTGCCTTTTGCGCCGGGCTGTTTTCGTAAACTTCGGCAACCACAGCAGAAGTCCTCGGTGCGACACCGATTGTCGGCAATGGCGGTCGCGAAAACAGCTTGGCCATCATTTTTTTGAAGAAGCCGCCCTCAACTTCCGGCGACTTGGGATCAGGAATCTCGACCTGCACGGTTTTCTCAGCACCGTCTCGCTCGACTACGATATCGACCTGATCTTTTTCCGAAGAAACAACTTCCCAGATGATCGATTTCCCCATCCCGGCGAACTTATTGACCTCGTTGCCGTCGATACTTTTGATCTGATCTCCCACTTGAAGCCCTGCCTTCTCGGCCGGTGAGTCTTTCCCGATTGCCCCGATGAAGGTGGTTCGCGATGCTTCCTGGTGAGGATACTTAATCTGCCAGGCCAACACAGCAAAAACGACAGCCAACAGAAAACTGAATAGTGGGCCAGCGGCAGCAACGATGATTTTGTCCAGCGGAGTGATATCCGGCAATTCGCGTTTGGTATCTTCGTCGACTTCGCCCTCGATGGATTCCATCGTCACCATTTGCGGCAGCGAAACGAAGCCACCGGCAGGAATCGATCCCAACCCATACTGCACGCCGTTGATGGTTTTCTTCCAAATCGGTTTTCCAAACCAAATCTGAAAGCGGTCGATCACCAGCCCACGCCAGCGCCCGGCAAGGAAGTGCCCCCATTCGTGAACAATGATCATCAGGTTGAAGACCATCAGCACGAGAAAAATTACGCCGATGAAGCGGAGAATGGTGAGCACGGTTTCCATGAAAAGGCAGGCAGGAGCGGGTAAGTGGAAAATTCTGTTGCGGGGCCCGCTAGAATGCGGAGCGCGAATATACCACCCATCGCGAAATCAGCAAAAGCAGAGAAGCTTGAATTTTGCGGCGTTTGCAGACTGCGAAACTATCCAGTTGGCACAGATTCTTAATTCGTTAGCATTCAAACCGATGCGAACTTCGAAAATAAGCCTTCTTCTTTCATTCCTGTTTCCTTTGGTCGGGATAGCTGCTGACGAAAAGAAAGGTATCGGCGCAATAGAAGACGAAGTCTCCTACACAAACGACATTGCTCCGATTGTTAAGAATTTCTGCACCACATGCCACGCAGGTGATGATCCAGAGGGAGATCTGCAGCTCACCACCTACGAGCAAGTCCGCGAAGCAACGGAAAAGGGCGACCTGCTACATCGGATCACCGATGCCGATGATCCGATGCCGGAGGATGGGCTGATGCCCCTGCAATACCGACGCACGATTAGGCAGTGGGCGGAAAAAGGATATAGGAATAAGGGAACGGCATCGGCTGCGACGCCCCGGGAAAATTATCAGGACTACAAGCCACCTGTGATTCGTCCCGTCGATGTAAGCCGGCAGGGTTTTTCGTTTCTGGAGAAAATGCAGGGGCACTGGGTGGGATCGATGAAGCTGCTCGGCACCGACTACGATTGGATGGCTTTCGACTACCGGGCGGTTTCGCCATCTCACGTGCATGGAATCTACGAAGGCGGGACAATCGGAAATTTGTTCACTTCGTTTTTCGTGGCTGATTTCAAAGGCACCAAAACCCTGATGGCCCGTAACGGCGGAATTCTGAACGGTATTTACCGGACCAGTTATTTTGTGCTCGAGGAGGTCAAAGAAAGTCGCCGCAAGAGCAGCTATCACTTCGTCGATGCCTACGGAGGCGATGATATCATGTACATGGACATTGTCTTTTCCGGCGATTCGATTGACTTCAAAGCGTATACCAGTCGGTTTGGTCTGAAAGCTCCGAAACTGCATATGGATTTCAAAGGCAAACGCAAGCGACCAGAGCTGGCTGCGGCAGCAGCTAAAGCGGTTGGTTTTCCCAAGAACGAAGTCGCTTTTCAGTTTCCCAATCCCATGCCCAGACCGGAATGGACCAAAGAATACCCGATGACATCCGCCTCCTATATTTGGGAGGAAAAAGGCAAAGATCTCCTGGAGTTGGCCAAAGCATCCAAAGATCCGATTACCATCGAGCAGATTCCCCACCTGGCGAAATTGACCGTTTCCGTCGAACGAAATGAGAAAACCAAAGGCAAGAACCTGCACCTGTATCTTTCCCAAAAAGCCCTCACCGACGAATCAGGGAAGCTGATTCGCCGGGGTCGCTACGCCCGGATGGATTTGCTGGATACGCTGCTATCCTTCCCGGAACTGGGCGCCAAGTCGGAGGAGTTTACCTTCACCTATCTGCATCCGGGCAAATACTATGTCACTGTTCTGGCAGATATGGATGAGGACTGGTATCCCACGGTCGGCGACATCACTCATCCGTTGATTTCTATCGAAGTGAAACCGAAGTCTCACGAAACAATTCGGGTAACCGGATTGAATGTCGTAAACTGAACCATGCGCGCCCTTCTCCAACGAGTCAGCGAAGCCTCGGTGACCATTGATAAAACCGAAAAAAGCCGAATAGGACAGGGAATCTTGATTCTCTTTGGTGTCGAGAAAGACGACGACGGCAGTGATCTCG
>JAHDCN010000314.1:1664-3748 GCA_020629815.1 Verrucomicrobiota bacterium | reverse complement strand
TCTTCAACTTGGCTTTTTTTCTTTTCGCGGCCATTTTTTCAAAGATTGCGATTTATGGATGAAAATTCACCTTTTTCCGCAAAGACTCAACCAAAAATGCACCAAAAACACCGAAACTTGGCATTTTTATCAGCCTAACCGCATGAAAATTGCACTTTTTTGGTAAAACAGATACAAACGGACATGGCCAACCTCTCAAAAACGCGAGCAAACAGGGTTAGGTCTGGGACCTAACAGGGTATGGTCACCGACTCAACCCTGTTGAGTGAGTAGATTCGGATTCATCCGAATTCGCGTGTTGGAGGGTATTCGGATAAATCCGAATCTACTTTGCGCGCCAGCCGGTCTGCATCGGCGGCTATTCCCCTACCCCACACTGAAAAACGAACCAGTCGGGATTCAGGTCAGCGAGAGGTTCTTTCAGCTTGGCCAGCTCCTCTTCGCTGCCGTGCAGCTCGAGACGAATCAGTTCGGAAATTTCCAGAGCCTTGCCGAGCAGCTCGCCGACGTTGTCCAGATGAGCCAGCGCCCCTTCGCCACCAACATAGGCCTCGCGACAAAAGATCACATCACCATCAATCGTGAAGTCATAAAACAGGCAGCCTTCTTCTTTCGCTGTCAGTTCAACGAATTGTGGCAACATCGCTTTGAACTCATCGAGTTTGCCTTCGTTGACTCGGAAATACGGATGAATAGAAACAGTTTTCGCGGGATTCATGATAGTAGCGGGTTACATCGTAGCATTGCGCGCCGCGATGACGAGTTCTTTTAGTCGCTCCAAATCGGTTGCAGATGTTTTGGCCACAAAGCCACGAGCGTGGGCAAAGTGGACGTCTTCATGCTCGGTCGCTAAACCGGAAAAATCGAGACGTCGGTCATCATTGAAACGGGAAATGCCAAATCCGGGGCCACGCCGATCCGGGTAAATCATCCCGATCACGCTTCCTTCTTTGCCCACTTCCTCAATATACCGCCCCAGTCCGGCAGAAGGCTCGACGGGCATCGGGTTGGTCCTCGGCATGTAGAGCACTTCAAATTCTCCCGCATCAGAATGCAAAGTCAGAAACCGGGCATGCTGCTCGACGAAGCCCAGGCGGGAACGAAGGTCGCGCAGGAACATTACCAAATCTTCGCCGATCATTTCCATGATCTGCCACAGTGGCTTGTCAGGAGTCAGCCTTTCTTCGCGCGCAAAACGGCGCAGCATCGTCACGTCGATCGGAGAATTCAGCTGACCGATTACCTGACGCTCCACCCCCAGCCATTTGGCCGTATCATTAGCACCCCTTGTATCGAACCACTCTGCGGGTTCCATCCAGTCGCAGAATTTTTTTGCATCGTCGTACAGACCTAGGTCTTTCAAAACCAGGCTCAACGCGCAGATCGGTTCGTGATCTCTGGGGAATTGGTGGTGATCAAAATTCCCCCTCGTCGGTTCATGCTCGTGCCCGACATCAATCACTTTCACAGTTGGGTCAGCCAAATCCTCTGGAGTCGGATCGCGGCGCTCGATGGGCACTTTGTGAAAATGCAGGAGAACGCAGCAAGCCAACAAGTCATCTTTGTGGGCGCTTCCCGGGTGGGTAATGATCAATCTGGTTTGACTCATAGGCACAATCTATTCGGCAGCAGCGCCGAGGAACATCTCACTCACCTTGCCGTCCTGAAACGAAAAGATCAATCCCCCATAGATGGAACCGACTACAAAATCTTCCGGCATCTCCCGTCGACCGTCTTCGACGTCTTCCCACTGTCCGTAAACTTCTTTCACCTGTTCCATTGGCGAACCAATACCCAAACCTTGAACAGTCTTGAAATCACAAGGCTCTTTGATCGTGATCGAACGCACAATCTTCGGACCGCCCTGCTCAAGTGAACCTACCCATACATCGATTCCTTTTTCATCCCACAACATCCGGCGCACCCAGTCACCCGTTGCAGCCTGTTCAAATTCGTCTCCGCGCAAGAAGCCTCCACCGAGAATTTCCTCAACTTTTTCGACCGGCATATCGAGTTTCAATTCTCCAAACCCTTCATCGGTCCAGGCATTGAACTCGGGACCGCCCCTGCCATCCGGCATAGCT
>JAHDCN010000314.1:0-1564 GCA_020629815.1 Verrucomicrobiota bacterium | reverse complement strand
GTTTTGACCATAGCAGCCTGAAAATCAAAAAAGCCTTCCGGATGGCGAACGATCATATCAGCGACCCGGTATCCTGAACTCTCTTCGACTTCATCCAGGAGAACGCAAACATGCGCGGCCTGCCTTGCCTGGTAAAATGATAGTGAAAGCGCAACCAGAGCAATTCCATCTGCCTGTTTCAGGACTTCTGCCTTTTCCCACTCGAAACCCTCAGCCAAAGCCTGAGCGCCCTCTACTGCGAAAATCACATTCCACGGGAACCCCAGAGCCTTTGCCTCAGTGATCAGCGCTTCGGCATTTTCATACCCCCGTTCGTCTAAAAACTTCGGATACCATGGCGCCTCCATTTTCGGCTGAGTTGCCTCCTGCCCGAACAGGCCTCCCGATATAAAAATGCCTAACAAGACGACAATAATGAATCTTCCTCCACGAATGCTCATACAATCATCAAGGGACAGAATAGCCCAAACAGCAAGACTCTTTTGTCGTTGAAGCTGGCACGGGCTATGCGTAACTGTTCGAGGAACCACCTTAACAACATTGGCATGACAACCAATCAGCGATATTTGTCGATCAGCACTTTCCTGCTACTCAGTGGCATTTCTCTTCTCCCTGCTCAGGAAAAAAAGTCCGACCAGCCCTCGGTAGTTTGGCACGACGCCTCATCCTGGGGAATCGAAGGACGCGGCTGGGGCAACGATGACATGGCCAGCTTCTATGACCGGCTGCCCGCGAAGGCAGAGAAAATCGTCCGCGATGCAGTCTGGAATCTGAGCCGACACAGCGCCGGGTTACTGGTCCGTTTCAATACCGACGCCGATGCAATTTCGTTTCGCTACAAGCTGGGCAGCAACCGGATCGCTATGCCTCACATGCCTGCCACTGGCGTCAGCGGAATTGATCTTTACGCTCTCGATCAGGCTGGAAAATGGCGCTGGGTGGAGGTGACCCGTCCTGCGAAACAGGATGTGAACTTTACCGTGAAAGGGATCGATCCTTTGATGCGCTCCTACTGCGCCTACCTGCCGCTCTACAATTCGGTGACCAAGTTGGAAATCGGTGTTCCTGAGGGTGCCAAGTTTGAAAAAGTGGCGCCGCGCACGGAAAAGCCTCTGGTATTCTACGGCACGTCGATTACCCACGGGGCCTGTGCTTCGCGACCCGGGATTGGTCACCCTGCGATTCTCGGGCGAAAACTGGATTTGCCTGTAGTGAATTTGGGATTCTCCGGAAACGGCAGAATGGAACCTGAAGTTGGTGCTTTGCTCTCCGAAGTTGACGCAGCCGTTTATATCATCGATTGCCTGCCGAACATGCAGCCTGCGCAAGTCACCGAACGCTGTGAACCACTAGTAAAGCAATTGCGGCAAGTCCGCCCGGACACTCCGATTGTTCTGGTTGAGGATCGAATTTTCACCAATGCCTGGATTCGCCAGTCGAAGCAGGAGTTCCATTCCCAGAACCACTCCGCTCTCGCAGCCACCTACGACAAGCTGGTTTCCGAAGGCATGAAAAAACTCTACTACATCGAAGGCGATCAGTTACTCGGAGATGATTCTGAGGG
>JAHDCN010000313.1 GCA_020629815.1 Verrucomicrobiota bacterium | reverse complement strand
CTTGCCAGAGAGAAAAACGTCATCACCAAGATGGTAGTGAGCGCCATGATGGTCAGCACAGTAATGAGCGCAATTCCCTTGCGATTGCTTTTACCCTTAGCTGAAGGGTTAGATGAATGCGGTTTTTCCGATATCTTCATTTTTATCAGTGATGCGGAAGGTTGAATGATTTCCTGCGGGTTTGACCAGCAAAATCTGGTAAAGCCGAATTGTTTTACAATGTAAACTGATGCAAATACAATGACAATACAAGCCTAAACAGCCGTTTTTCCCCACATTTTTGGAGTTTTTGCCACTTTTTTGGCCAAAAACAAAGAAATACAATGTATTTACAATGCAAATGCAGTCGGATTTGCGGAAAACTCTACCGATCCGCTTTCATGAGCTGAGTTAGCTCGTCCAGAAATCCGGGATAAGATGCTTCGATGCAGTCAGTATCCCGGATAACAGTCTCGCCTTCTGCATAGAGGCCGGCGATCGCGAATGCCATCGCAATCCGATGGTCGCCGAGTGAATTGATTTCCGCTCCTTTAAAGGTTTGGCCTCCGCGAATCTCCATTCCGTCGGCGAATTCCTCCACCAATACCCCCATTCGGCGAAGATTCTCCGCCACAGCTGAAATTCGGTCACTTTCTTTGCCACGCAGTTCTTTTGCGTCGCGAATAATGGTTTTCCCTTCTGCCATTGCCGCCGCAACGGCAAGAATTGGCACCTCATCAATCAACGCCGGGATTTCATCTCCACTGATTTCGATACCTTTCAGCCTGCTGCCATGCACTTCGACTGATCCCGTGGGTTCACAACCGGATTCATCGATTCGCTCATTGATTCGGGCGCCCATTCTGGCCAAAGCATTCAAAATACCCACTCGACTTGGATTGAGGCCGATATTGCTAACTAAAAGGCGGGCATCAGGACGTGCAGCTGCCGCCACAATCCAAAAAGCAGCGCTGGAAATATCGCCCGGTATCTGGATGTTGCGGGACTCCGGGGTTTGCCCACCCCATACGGTAACGGTATTTTCCTCTCTGATATTCTTAACCAGGAGGTAGTCGAGTATCCTTTCCGCGTGATCACGAGAGCGTGAAGGCTCAGTAATTTGCGTTTTACCATCCGCTCGCAACGCTGCCAGCATGACAGCATTTTTCACGTGCGCGCTGGCGACAGGCAGCGTGTAGTTTATGGCTTTGGGCTTCTTCGTGCCTTTTATTTTCAATGGCGGACGACAGTGATCGCCTTTGCCTCGTACAGAAGCCCCCATCAGTTCTAAAGGCGTTGCCACACGGTTCATAGCTCTTCGAGAAAGAGCCTCGTCTCCGGTCAAAGTCGACTCAAACGGTTGTGATGCGAGCAACCCCGAGAGAAGGCGCATCGTCGTGCCGCTGTTGCCACAATCAATCGGGTTCTCTGGCTTGGTAAATTTTCCTCTGCATCCGGACACCTGCAGCCGGTCGCCCTTTTCGTTCAATTCTTCGATGGAAACTCCCAGAGCTCGCATCGCATTCACAGTAGCCCGGCAATCGTCACTTGGCAGAAACCCTTCAATCTCACAATCCCCGTTTGCGAGCGACGCGAGAATAACGGCACAATGGGAAATGCTCTTATCACCAGGCACGGTCAGCTCTGCCGAAAAAGAGGTAACAGGTCGAACTTTAAAATCGGACATTGGTGGGGTGCTTCAAGTCTAGACGGAAGCGTCGGTGTTTATCGTAGGGGAAAAATCGGAAAATTCTTGAGAAAAAACCGCATCAATCCAGCTTTGCACGGCTTAGCCTCGCTTCTTGCAAAAGGGCCAATAAGCGATCGGAGTCTGAATTGCGCAAAATCTCCAGCCAATCGTCAAATTCCTCCCGAAACGCCTCCATTTGTGAAATCACGGAGCTTCGATTGCTTTCAAGAATCCCCCGCCACATTTCTGCATCTCCCCCGGCAATACGGGTCGTGTCGCGAAATCCCCCGGCAGCTAGCGGCAATGAATCCGGGAAATCAGAGTCAACCTTTCGGGCCAGCGCTGCAGCGATCACATGTGGCAGGTGACTGATAGCAGCCACCGCTTCATCGTGCTTTTCAGCCGATAAAACAGTCGTGTCACCCCCGAGCGCCTGCCAGAAATTCTGCACGTTAGTAATTCTACCTGCGTGATTCTTGTTTTTGGGCTCAGTCACAATTACCGGAGCGCCCACAAAAAGATCCTCTGTGGCAAATTCGATACCAGTCTTCTCAGAGCCGGCCATCGGGTGACTACCAATGAAACAGCCCCCTTTTTCACTTACCAAAGGCTCCAATTCGTCGACGACTTTCGCTTTCACACTTCCCACATCGGTCACGATCACGTCGGCTGATAGCTGTGGAAATTGCTGAACTGCATCCGCCATGAAATCCACCGGCATTGCCAGAATCACCAAATCGGCTTGGTTGACCACCTCAGGGATCTGTGTGGAAACCACCTCCGCCAGACCTTCGTTGCGAATCCAATCCGCAGCCTCCTCACGGCGAGCCCACGCGCGAAGCGAAACGTCCGGCAGGAACTTTTGAACTGCTTTCAGGATGGACCCTCCGATCAGCCCAGGTCCGAGTACAGCGATCGTTTTCAATCAGAAAGCAAAAAGGGCCGCCCGAAGGCAGCCCGATTAGATTTACGGAACTTTGAAGAAAATCTTCTGACCCGGACTGTTAGGATCAGGAATCTCCACTGGAGTTCCACTCGGGAGAGGCTGTCCAGTCGGCTGACCGGATGAATCGTAGCGTTCCACCGAAATTTGTCCGAGAGAAGCATGCTTGCCCGGGAGAGTCACTGAAAGCGGATCGCCGGGAACCTTGTTCGCAATAGTCATCCCAGTAGTTTTCGGAGGCTTGGGTGGCTCAGGAGCCTTCACAACCTCCTCCACCTTATCCGAAGCTTTGTTCACCGAATTATTCAGGCTGTCCCGTTCCGAATCAGCCATGTCACGGAATTCCCGCTTCTTGTTTTCGACAACTTTCTCGGCGCTCTCTGCTTTTTCCTCCGCGTCATACCCGGCGTAGCCAAAGCGATTGTCTTTCTTCTTCGTTGCGTCGGCTGCTGCATCCGCCGCGTCTTCGCCATAGCGCGCGGCCTCTTCCGTAGCGCCTTCAGCGGCTCCGTCTACATTTGCTGCCGCCTCCTTTGTCTTACAGCTGGCAAGGAATGCCACTGCTGCAAAAGCGGAGAGGGAAATAATAATTCTGCCTGTTTTCATGTCTGTTGGGAAAAATTCCCGGTTTGTGCGGTTATCTAACGAATGTAAAAAATAATTTCTTAGTTCTCAAGAGGAAGTTCCGCGTAATCGAGGCCTATTTTTGAGAATATTAAGCAAACTAAGATTTCCAATCTTTTTAATTTGTTGCTTAAAAAAGAGAAAGGGCCCCTGGAAATTCGCTTCCAGAGGCCCCTTTCAAAATATTGGATTGTTGGGAAAAACTTGCGGCGCCTTCAGTGAAAACGCCGCGGTTCTTCTACGAAGTTAGCTTTTCCACTTAGCGAGCCAGCTGGAAGCTTTCTCGCGTCCGCCCAAACCAAGAGCGATTGCACCGCCAACACCAGCTGCGAAAGCAGCAGCGATCACAGCCGCTGTGATTGCGAGCTGGAACGTGTCGTTAGTGATGTTTGAAATGTTAGCTTTCTGCAGAGCGGAAGCACCAAGGATCACGATGATCGCGATGCGAGCCACTTTGGACCAGAAAGGATTGCTGATCAGACCACCAACGATGTTAGCTACAAAAAGAGCGACACAGAAGATGAT
>JAHDCN010000014.1:18660-23162 GCA_020629815.1 Verrucomicrobiota bacterium | reverse complement strand
CTGAGACCACCTCGACGGTTAAACGGGTAGCGAAATGGTCTGATTCGTTGATCCAAAGGGCGATGCTAAAACCAAAAAACCCCGTGTGTTTTCACACACGGGGCTTGGAAAAAATCGCTGTCAGAGTGGAAAGTCGAGGGTTTTCTCGATAAGCCGTAGTTTCGTGTTTCTTTTGATCTGCGCTATGTTAGGCGCAGGAAAAGAGGGGCTTATGAGTTGCCGACAAATTCTCTTAACTGGGCGTATACTGACTGAACCTCGTCTTCTTTGCCTTGAGCCTGGGCGTCCATCACGGTCGAGATGTTCGATGCGATTGTGTTGCGAAGAGCGCTTACGAGCTCGATGCCTTTGCGTGTGATTTGAACCATCACTTTGCGGCGATCATCTGCTGCGTGAAGTCTCTGGACATAGCCAAGCTTTTCAAGACGATCCACAAGGCCGGTAGCGGCTGCAGTGGAATGGCCCATTTTCTTCGAGATGTCTGTCATTGTGAGGTAGTCCTCATTAGCCAGATATCCCAACAGGAAAAATTGGGCGTATGAAATTTTGCCTTCGTTCAGTTCTTTGGATAGGTCGAGAAGAAAGGAACGTTGGGCGAACATGATAAAATCAGCCAACTGATCCGCGTCTTCTCCGACTACTCTGTTTGTTTCGTCTGCTACTTGCATAATTGCCTCCTTAGCGATTTTTTGATAATTATAATAACGGCAGATATTATAGATTAATTAAATCCTTTCCGCAAGAGCAATTTAGGATTTTCATAATTTTTTGTAATTATCATAATCTTTTATGCTCCTGAAGATAAATTATGTTCGAAACTTTGGCACAAAATTTTGCTTTTCGCAATCATAAATTGTAAATGTGCATAAATTTTCAAATATGAGAATCTATCTGACGTTCTCTATTATTTGACGTTTCGGAAAGGTAAATGTGAGAAGTTTTTCATGGCGTTCGTGTCACGGACCATTAGTTTGCGGCG
Organism: Verrucomicrobiota bacterium; assembly: GCA_020629815.1. Classification (GTDB taxonomy): domain Bacteria; phylum Verrucomicrobiota; class Verrucomicrobiia; order Verrucomicrobiales; family DEV007; genus Arctic95D-9. The sequence goes on along the minus strand of JAHDCN010000014.1, from coordinate 22,183 downwards.
AAAACACGGGAAACACAGACAATGAGATTTGTTCTGAGCGAAGATTTTTGGGTGCTGGATGCATTGAATCCAGTGGAATGGCACTTTATTTGTGAGCTGCCTGCTGCTGCAGGGGGCAAAGGTTTGTCTTCTGATGATCGTGATGCACGTCTTTATCCGAGCCCGGTTGCGGAGGAATCCGCCGATGAGCCGGGGGTAGACGAGCAGCTTGAGGATTGGCGAGAGCTGATTCAGCCGGAGATCGAGGAGTTGTTTCAGGAGAATCGCGACAAGGTCGTGCAGGATATCGATGCCGGATCTCCGGTAGATGCAGCGGAATTATTTGATCCGGAAACTCTGGAAGAAATGGAGGAGGCGGGTGTGGACTCAACCGAGTACAGGCGGGTGATGGTGCCGATTGATCACACTGACAGTTGGTATGGAACGCTGAACCAGGCCAGAATTTTGATGAACGAAGCCCACGATATTAGTGAAAGTATGGATCGCTTTGCGGTTCTTATGGGAGGTGAAGAGGAAATCGATCCGGATCGGGCGATGATGTTGGCACAATACGAGATGTATTCTGCGATTCAGAGTATCCTGGTTGAGAATGTCATGTCGTAACGAAGAAGATGACAGGAAAACAGGAAGCTGAATCGATTACCTACCATTGGAATCTCTGCGTAGGCGAAGATTCGCCCATTCACGAGACATTTAATGGTGATGACGGCGCGCGGCTTATTTTAGAAGCTCGAAGGGCCAGGGAGTTTGCGTATGCACCCTATTCCCGGTTTTCTGTCGGGGCTGCGGTCCGAATGGACGATGGGGTAGGGGAGAGAGTTTTCCCGATCTATCGGGGGTGCAATGTGGAGAATGCCAGCTATGGCGCCACTGTTTGTGCGGAGCGGAACGCAATTTTCTCGGCGGTGGCCTATGGAGGGAAGCGGATTCGGGCGATTGCCATTTCGCTCGATACCTCACACCTGCCCGATTTGTCTTTTCGGGCTCCTTGCGGTGTGTGTCGTCAGGTGATCAGCGAATTTGCGGATGAATCCACGGCAATTCTAATCGATTCGGGAGAAATTGGCTCTTCCGACCTTACCGGAGATGTCTTCGGCATTGACGATTTGCTGCCACACCGGTTCCGACTACTTCAGGATACCGGAGAGGAGGAGTGAGTGATTTGCCGTGAGCTGGCACATCAAAGGCTTGCGTTTTCTCTTCGAGGAGAAGGTGGATGTGGCATTTTTTACCAGCTCAAGAACTTCACCCCCTTCGCAAAGCAGGAAAATTTCCCCTCTCGCTCCCGGGCGTAACGAAACGACCGGTGAGCGTGGCACGAAGCTCAATCCGCTCAGCATTTCGTAATCGCCGCTCTGAGAGATTTCGAAATCGGCAATTCCAGCGGACATAATATTACCCTGGCGATCACCGAAAACCATCTTACCTACGAGGCTGGGAAAACGCTCGCCGGTGTAGATGAAGCCACCCACGCCCGGAGGCAGGCCGTTGTCGGAAGCTGGAATTTTTACTGCTGGTGAGGATACGATTTGCTCCGCCGCGAGCTGTGTCTCGGTATCGTCGCTTTCTCCATCGGCATCCCAAAAGTCCCAACCGAAGTGTTCCGCTCCGGATCGGCTGATGTTCAGCTCGGAAGCATTTTGAAAACCGGTTTCACTGATGCAAAGCCAACCGCGAAGGGGGTCCACCGACAAACCATTCGGAGAGCGGAGGCCGTAGGCATAGAGTTCAGGCAACGCCTGATCTACCAGTCGGAATGGATTGGTTGCAGGAATTCCATACTGGCCGTTCGCTGAGTTGTTACCTTTGGGATCGATGCGCAGCACTTTGCCGTAGATGGAAAGCAGACAGGAGGCATTTTGAGACAGGTCTGGGTTGAGGGGATTAGCGTTCCCTCCATCACCAACTCCAACATAGAGATTGCCCGCATGGTCGAAAGTGAGGCTGCTCATGTTATTGTCACGGGATGGCTGAGTGACGCGCAACACCTCGCGTTTTGTGCCGGAGAATTCCAAAGCAAGCGGGTCTTCCAGCTGCCATTCATAGAGAACATTCTGATGATGCTCCGTTTCTTTGCTCAGGAAAAGCGGTCGGAAATTCGGGATCGCATTGCCTGCTTTTTCGGAAGCAACGGCATAGAGGCAGCCATAGCCCCGGTGTCCCCGGGCGTGGAAATTCGGGTGCAGTGCGATTGAGGTAAAGCCCTGCTCCAGACAGGTATTTTCATCAGCCAGATCAGCGAAATGAGTCACCTGACGATTTCCTGCTGGATCGATCTCGGCTCTCCACAGCTTTCCTGAGCGCTCCAGGATATACGTGATGTCGAGAACGTCAGCTGTCAGGTCTACCGGCATATCCAGCTTTACCAGCATGCGTGCCTGAACGTAGGGGATTTCATTGGAGCGCAGTGCATTCGTTCTTGGCCTGCGAACGATTCTGTCTTTTTTCAGCGCAGGAGCTGCCGTGACCTTGGTCAAAGCGCTGCGGAACTTTTCTCGAATCTCAATTGTCTCGGACCGGGGAATCAAGGTTTCTTCCGTGATCGAGTAGTAGGCCATACAGGCTGCAATGCCTGCGATCATGGAAACGCTGAAAAGGCTGAAGTTGGCGAAAAAACGGTTCATCTCGAAAAAAGAGATCCAATCAAATTTTGGAACTGGCTCAATTTATCATAAAAAATATCATTTTCGCTAAAAATATCAATAATGAAACGCATTTTTGGCAAAAATGAGAAAAATGGGATATTGGGTGGGTTAGTTGAGGTTTCACGCGCACCACGAAGCCGAACTGGCGATCCATTCTGTCGTTTTCGCGCCGGAAAGATCGTTTTGTTTTTCGATGTAAACGCTTACAGAAAGGTATGCTGATTCGAAATCTCATTTGTCTGGTCGTCGGGCTCTGTTTTCTTCCCGCTAGTTTTTTGGCTCAGGAAAAACAGTTCACCGTGCTGTTTGATGGGTCTTCTCTCGAGAAATGGAAGCAATCCGGAAACTGGGAGATTCAGGAAGACGGTTCGGTTTTTCGGAAAGGTAGAGGAGGGAGTCTTGTCTATCAGGAGCAGAAAATTCCGGACGACTTTGAGTTACAGTTCGAATGGAAGGTGGGCGAGGGAGCCAACAGCGGTGTCTACTACCGGCCTACCCAGTACGAATATCAGATTCTGGACAACAGTAAGCATGGTGACGGAAAGAATCCGCGAACCTCGGCAGCCTCCTTGTATTTTTGCATGCCGCCGAGTCATGATGCGACGAAACCACCCGGGGAATGGAATCAGGGCCGTATCGTGGCAAAGGGCAGCGTGATTCAACACTGGTTGAATGGCAAAGCTGTGATCTCCTTCGATTACAAAGATCCAAAGTGGAAAAATGAAGTAGCGTTACTATCCGCCAGGGGCGGAAACCTCGAAGCGCGGGGTGCAAATCTCTCTCTTCAGGATCATGGCGATCCGGTTTGGTATCGGAATATCCGGCTGCGCGAAATCCCAAAAGATGAAGTGGTTGAAGCAGGAGAGGTGACTCCCGCA
>JAHDCN010000014.1:13604-18560 GCA_020629815.1 Verrucomicrobiota bacterium | reverse complement strand
GCTGCGAAGAAAAAGAAGGCGGAAAAATAATCTCTCCGTGCTTAAAAATCCGCAGACCCCGGAGTTCTTGGAAAGGGGATCACATCGCGGATATTGGCAACTCCAGTTACGAACATCAACAGGCGCTCAAATCCCAGACCGAACCCGGCGTGCTTGACGGTGCCGTATTTCCGCAAATCGACATACCACCAGTAGTCCTCTTCGCTCAGATCGTGGTGTTTGAGATTCTCCCGTAAAACATCGAGCCGTTCTTCGCGTTGGCTGCCGCCCACGATTTCACCGATGCCGGGGACAAGCAGATCCATTGCGGCTACGGTTTTGTCATCGTCGTTTCGCCGCATGTAAAACGGTTTCACTGTAGCCGGGTAGTTGTACACTGTGACCGGGCATTTAAAGTGTTCTTCCGTTAACCAGCGCTCGTGTTCGCTCTGAAGATTGAGGCCGTATTCGACGGGATACTCAAACTTCTCGCCGCTGTTTTCGAGCAGTTCAACGGCCTCGGTGTAGGAAACCCGCTCAAAGCTCCGCTCGCTGACAAACTGCAGTCGCTCGATCAGCCCTTTGTCGATGAAGCTGTTGAAAAACTGCAGATCTTCCCGGCAGTGTTCCAGTGCATCGGTGACCAGATATTTCACCATTTCCTCGGCGAGGTCCATGTCGCCCTGTAGATCGCAAAATGCCATCTCCGGCTCGACCATCCAGAACTCGGAGGCATGGCGAGATGTGTGAGAATTTTCTGCCCGGAAGGTTGGTCCGAAGGTATAGATATTGGAGAGGGCACAAGCGAAAGTTTCCCCTTCCAGCTGACCGCTGACAGTGAGATACGAAGGTTTTCCAAAAAAGTCTTTCTCGGGAGCGGTATCGAGTTCCTCGCCATCGAGCGTGGTGACTCGAAACATTTCCCCGGCACCTTCGCAGTCGGAAGCGGTAATAATCGGGGTGTGGACGTAAACAAATCCTTTGTCCTGAAAAAACTGGTGAATGGCGTAGGCCATCCGGCTGCGAACCCGAAACACCGCGCCGAACAGATTTGATCGCGGACGCAGGTGGGCAATGCTGCGCAGAAACTCCATCGAGTGGCCTTTCTTTTGCAGAGGGAAGTCCTCTTCCGCATTGCCGAGCATTTCCACCGAAGTGGCTTGCAGCTCCCACTTCTGTTTGCCTTGCGACTCAACAAGATTTCCGGTTATCGAAACGGATGCGCCGGTGCGCAACTGCAACACATCTTCGTAGCCAGGGATTCCCTGATCGGCAATAATCTGAAGATTTGCCAGACACGAGCCGTCGTTGATTTCTACGAAGGAAAAAGCCTTCGAATCGCGGCGGGTTCGCACCCATCCCTGAACGAGGATTGGTTCGGCGGGTGCAGTTTCACAATTCAGGACCTGGGAAACGGGCATTCTCGACATGGTGGTGCGCGGGGTGACGTGAGACCCAACAGGGTATAGTCGGAGACCTAACAGGGTATGGTCAGTGAGTCAACCCTGTTGGATGAGAGCGGTGAGGTTAGGTAGCGATCACTTTGACGAGGTAGCGCAGCTCTTCATCGATACTGGCGTCGTCGTCCACTGTATCGGCGACGACTTCACGCAAGGTTTTGCCCAGCCGTTCGCGAAAGCGGCAGACTTCGACATTCAGGGCATTGGCCGTTTTGCCAAGCTTGGCGCAAAGGTCCTGTCTTTCATCTGTGCTCAGCTCGGTGCCTTCAGCGAGTGGAATCAACTCATCGAAAATTTTGCCTTTGCCTCGCTTCTCGTAATTGATGCGCATGCGACTCAGGGAGTGATCCATGACGGTCTTAGCCCAGTCTTTGTCATAGTCGAGTGAGTCGTCGCCATCGGAAAAATCCGAATCGTCTGCCAGTGGAGCAAACTCGGCGATCTCATCGAACGAAACAGAGTCGACTTTGCCGCCGCGTTTTTCGGCTTTCTCCCACTGGTGATAGTTCACCATGAAGTTTTTCAGCGAGCGTAGCAGAAAGCTGCGCAATTTTCCTTTGGGTTTCTCTGCTTTCGCAAAGCCGCGGTTTTGAACGAATTTGGCAAGGAAGCTTTGCACAATATCATTAGCGTCGTCCTGGGATCGACCGTTCCGCATGACAAAGGCATGCAAAGGTTGCCAGTAGATAAGGCATAGCTGATTCAAGGCTTCCTCTGCCTGTTTACCTTCGTCTTTTCCCGCATCGAACACGATGGTCCACCGTGTTGTAGGGAAAGACTTCGACTTATTGGGTTCCTCATTCTTCTCCATAGCAATACTGGTTTGCGGGGCGAGATTCGGGGGAGTTATGTTACAGTAGACGAATGAGTGGGCGGAGCATGATTTTTTTTCGGCACAATTGTGCGCCCGGCTGATGCGCATTGATGAGCAGTAACGAAACAGGAGATACCGGCTCGGCTTTTCGCTACGATAAGTTGTTTGCGGCTGCGTTGGATTCTGATTCCGGTGAGCCGGAGCAGGAAGGTTTGGGGCAGTTGGGCAATTACACACTGCTGGAAAAAATCGGGTCCGGCGGAATGGGGCTGGTGTGGAAGGCGAGGAAAGGGACGAAGGGCAGAACGGTGGCCTTGAAGCAACTGCGTTTTGTCGATATGGCGGAGGATAATCAGTCGCAGATGACTCGGGTCCGCGATCGGTTTGACCGCGAGATTCGGCTGGCTTCTTTGCTGGAACATCCGGGGATTGCCCGGGTTTATGATACGGGAGATCCCTCCGGTGAAGAGGTTCCTTTTTTCACCATGGAATATGTCGACGGTTTGCCTGTCGACCAGTGGGCAGAAAAGGAGAATCGAACTCAGCAGGATGTGGTGGATATGATGGAAAAGGCCTGCCGCGCTGTGGAGCACGCGCATCGCAGCGGGGTGATTCATCGGGATTTGAAACCCAGCAATATCCTGGTTGATGAAGAGGATCAGCCGAAGATCCTGGATTTCGGTGTCGCCAGAGCAATGGAAGACAGTCAGGTTCGATCACGCTTGGGAGCGGATCCGGCGATGACACTTTCCACCGATGGGGAGATTTTGGGAACGCCTGCTTTCATGTCACCTGAGCAGGCCCGAGGGGATTCGTTGCGCTGTGATACTCGCTCTGATGTGTATTCCCTGACTACGGTTTTGTACTATTTGCTATGCGGCGATTTTCCTCACGATACGGAAGGAAAGAAAGGGATCGAGCTGTTGCAGGTTGTATTGGATGGAAATGTGCGCCGACCGAATGAGGTGGCAGCGCTGCAGGGGAGGCCGTCCATTACACCGGATCTGGAAGCGGTCTTAATGAAAGGGCTCGAACTTGACCCGGACCAGAGGTATTCCAATGCTGGTGGCCTCGCAGATGACTTAAAGAGGTATCGTGAACGTAGGCCGGTTTTGGCCCGTACGCTGACTCCGGGTTATTGGCTGCGGCGGCATGTAGTTCGATATCGATACCGCTGGATGTTGGGTGGTCTATTGGGGCTTCTGCTTCTCATCGGAAGTGGACTTTGGTTGAATCAACGGGGGGAGTTTCTTCAAGAGCAAATTCAGCTTCGCCAACAGGCGGAGATTGCGGAGAGCCGGTCATTGGTTCAAGTCGCAAGGCGATTTCGGGAACGGGAGGATCATGATGCCGCGATTGCCCACCTTTGCCGGGCGTTGCGTGTGAATCCAGACAACAAGGAGGCGCAAATAGCTTTGCCGGCGTCTCTTCGTTCGCTGTCGGTTTTGCGACCTAAATCTCCTGCTGTGCCAGTGGGAGGAGGTCGTCCTCACCTGGCAGAGTATGCCACGAATGGAAAGTGGATCACCTTCGGACTGCAGAAAAAAAAGGTCGAGATTCGCGATTCCAAAGAGTTGGCAACTCTTTCAGAGTTCCCTATCCGAGGGCAGCGACTGCGCTCTCTTTCGACGGTTCCGAATTCAGACTGGGTGGCGTTCATCTCTGAAAATGCGAGGGACCAGTCCGTTGATGAAAAGCAGGTGACTGGGTTTTTGAATCTTCTGAGTGTCGACGGGAAGCGAAAGCGGGTTCCATTAGCAGGTAATCCCGATGTCATGGAAGTGTCCCGGGATGGAACGCGAATTGCAGTCGCTACCGAGTCAGAAAATGGAGGGGAGATTGTGGTTTTCGACACATCTAATCCGCAGAATCCGAAACAGTTGTTTTCTCCAGTGCTGATTCCCCGGTCATCGATCCCTGCACTTCTGTTTTCCCCTGACAATCAGTTCCTGTTTTTTGCCCGGTCCGGCTTAGATGGCTTTCTCTATCGGATGAATCTCGATGATGAACCCGGAAAGTTGGTATCGACTGCGATCTCGGCGGACCCTGTGAATCAGCCGCCCACGGTCGGGCATATCAACTCCATTGCGATTTCGTCTAAGGGGAGAATCGCTGTGTGTGGGCACGGAGAATCGATTTCTGTTTGGCAGGGAGCTTGGGCGGGAGCGGAGCCCTTGTGGACGGATGTGATTGAAGACGCGGTTTCTTTTCATGACTGTGCCTTTTCTACTGATGGCAAGTATTTGGCCGGAGCATCGTATGGGGGAAATGCTGTCGTATGGGATGCGGAAACCGGCACACGGCTGGCTCAAATTTCTGTAGGCGAGCGGGTCGAATCGGTTGCCTTCCGCCCGGGCAAGCCGAGTGAGTTGCTTACCATGACGGAAGGTGGAGTCTTGTCTGTTTTTAACTGGGAGCGAGGCGAGACATTGGTAGCGGCTCACGCAGGTGGGCGGGCATTTGGCAGTGCGGTATACCACCCGTCCGGTGAGGAGATTTTTACCGGCTCTCAGAACGTGGCCAGACTTTGGCGATCAGAGGTCAATCAATGGAGGCCTTCGATTGTTTCCCTCGGTGCGGCTGTAGACAATTTTGAGTTTTGCTCAGAGAAGAATTTGCGAGTTTTGTTGACTCAACACAGCAGGGAATCAGCCAGTTTGGTCGATCTTGGGCAAGGCTCGACAATTGCAACATGGCCCCACC